>DASYMB010000290.1:0-6222 GCA_036009285.1 Pyrinomonadaceae bacterium
GATTGCGGGGCTGCGCTCGCGCATTACGCGCACGCTGGAAAGCCTCATGCGCAAGTCGGGCGAAGCAATACAGGATGAGCTGGTAACTATCCGCAACGACCGCTTTGTAATTCCCGTCAAGTCAGATCATCGCGCCCGCGTTAACGGGGTCGCGCATGGTTACTCTTCCTCCGGTGCGACAGCTTTCATTGAACCGCTGGAAACAATCGACGCGAACAACGAGCTGCAGGCGCTTCACGAGGCGGAGGCCCGCGAGATCTACAAAATCCTGTCTGGCTTAACGCAAGAGGTGCGCGAACAATTGCCCGCGCTGGAGCTGGCCGCTGCTGCAGTAGCGGAGCTCGACTTCATTAACGCGAAGGCGGTCTTTCAGCAAAAGTTCAATTGCGTGATTCCGGAAATAAACTCTGGGAGCGCGGGCGGCTCGCCCGCTAAAAACCTCGTGCTTGAATTCATCGAAGCTCGTCATCCGCTGCTCGAAGAAAACCTGCGCGCGTTGGGCGGCTCAGTGGTTCCTGTTTCATTCTCGCTGGACCAGCAAAACAACACGATGGTGATCTCCGGCGCCAACGCCGGCGGTAAAACAGTTGTGCTCAAGACCGCCGGACTGCTGGCGCTGATGGCCCTTTCCGGCGTCTCAGTTCCTGCTCGCGCGGCCAGGATTCCGTTTTATGCTTCGGTGCTCGCTGACATTGGCGACCATCAATCGCTTGCGGCAAACCTTTCCACCTTCACCTCCCACGTCGCCAACATCTCGCGCATGATTGAACTGTGCAAAGCGCCCGCGCTCGTTTTGCTCGACGAGGTTGGGACCGGCACCGACCCGGAGGAGGGATCGGCATTGGGCGTTGCCGTGGTGGACCACTTCCGAAAAGCCTGCGGTGCTCAGGTGATGGCGACCACGCATTACAGTGGGCTGAAGATGTACGCCGCAAACGAAGCGGGCGTGCTGAACGCGAGTGTTGAGTTTGATGAAAAGACGTTGCAGCCAACTTACCGGCTGATTGTTGGTGTGGCGGGCTCGTCATCAGGTCTTGAGATTGCGCGGCGCTTCGGCATTCCCGGCCCGGTGATTGGGACCGCTTTGGAGTCAGTCAAGGATTCCTCGCGACAGGCTTCGGAATATCTCCGGCGGATCAAACGCGAAGCGGAAGAAGCAGAGAGCTTGCGCGGCGCGCTTGAAGAGGAGCGAGCAGCCGTCGCGGAGAAGTTTGCTTCACTCGACAAAAACGCTGAACGCCAGGAACGCGAGCGACAGGCGTTGTTTCAAAAATCTTTGGATACAGTGATCCGCGATTTTGAAAAGCGGTCGCGCGAGCTGGTTGCCACCATCCAGGATCGTTCCGAGCGGCTGAAGGTTGACCGTGAATCGCAACGGCGGGTGGCAGAACTAAAACGTGAAGCACAACGCGCGACGAGTGCTGGAGGCAAAAGAGAAACGACGTCGAATGCGCCGGCGAGCACGAGTGGACGCGGCGTTCGAGTGATGCGCGATGGGCTGGTAGTTAAGAAGGAGAAGGAGTTTGAAGAAGGCAGCAGCGAAGAGGAAGAATATTCAGCGGCGGAAGGTCGCGAGATCGCGGTGGGCGATACGGTGAAGCTTCGCTCGTTTGGTTCGATCGGGATTGTGAACAGCCTGAAAGGAGACGAGGCGGAGGTGCGTGTGAAGTCTCTGCGCTTCCGTGAAAAGTTGGAAAACCTCGAACGTGTTGAGTTGACCTCGCCAACTAAATCGAAGACAGAGAAGTTTGCCAGTTTACGAGCGTCGCACGGGACCGAAGTTCAACTCAAGCCAGTGCAGGGAAATGGTAGGTCGGAGTTGAACGTGATCGGGCAGACTACGGACGAAGCGGTTGATGCCGTTGATAAGTTTCTCGACGAAGCATCGCTGGCCAGTCTGAGTCAGGTCCGGATAGTTCATGGTCACGGCACTGGCGCACTGCGGCGCGCGATAGCCGAACTGTTGAAAGATCATCCGCACGTCGCGCGCTTCAACGCCGCGCCGCCGGATCAGGGTGGATCGGGAGCCACGCTGGTTGAACTGAGGCAATGAGACGTAGTCGCCATGATTACGACTTTATTTGTTTGTTGGAGGATCAGGTAGAATAAGGGGCAATCACGAAGACGAGTGGAGCGCCGCTATGACACATGAAGAGCTCATAAAAGAAATCAAAGAACTGCCTCTTAACGGCCGCCTGATGGTTCTGGACGCGATTTCGCGGAGTGTTAGAGAAGAAGAACAACCCCCTGAGAGCAGGGTCTCGGTGGTTGATCAGCTTTGGGGAATTGGCAAACCTGATGGCCCGCTGCCCTCGGATGAAGAGTTGAAGGAGGATTACATCCGTTATCTTACGGAGAAGTATTCCTGATGCGTGTCTTGCTTGATACGATGTGGTACTCGATCTTGTGTTGGCTCGCGAACCATTCGATCAAGTCGCAAGAATCCTGTTCAAGTGGCACGAGCAAGGTGCCATCGACGCATACATCGCTGCAATCACGCCTGTTAATGTCTTTTACATAGTGCGGAAGCTCAAAGGAATCGAGGAAGCTCGACAAGCTGTAAAACTGCTACTCGTCTCGTTAACAGTATGCCCTCTGCATAAGTCGATTCTTGACGAAGCGGACAAGCTTCCGTTTGCGGATTATGAGGATGCTGTGCAACATGCCAGCGCGACTGCCAGTGAACTTGATTTCATTGTCACTCGCGATGTGCGTGACTACAAAAATGCCAGGTTGCCGGTCCTTTCGCCACGAGAGTTCCTCGCCAAGCTGAAGTCGCAGCAGACTTAACTCCAGTGCGTTATCCACAAACATTCTCGACGACCTCAAGCGCCAGGCAGACATTGTGCGCACGTGCGTTGGGTAGAGTAAGATTATTTGGGAAGCTAAACGATGACTGACACTGCCTATAACAAGCTGCTTAAGCGCGTGGTGAGCGATCCGAAGGTCTGTGGCGGCGAACCTTGTATCCGTGGTACACGAATTCATGTCGCGGTAATCCTCGATTCGCTCGTGGAGGGACTAACGCCTGCACAGATTGTTGATCACTTTCCCCCACTGACTGAGGAAGATGTTCGGGCCGCCGTCGCATATGCTGCGGAATTGTCACGCACCGTATCCGCCGCATGAAGATTAAGCTTGACCAAAACCTATCGATACATCTACGCAAGGTTCTGGCGGCACTCAATCACGATGTTGACACAGTGTTTGATGAAGGATTAACCGGAGTTGATGATGTAGCTGTACTGAAGGCCGCAAATTCCCAGGATAGAATTCTCTTTACGCTCGACACTGATTTCCTGAACCTTAAAGCCTATCCCCCAGGTAGCCATAGCGGGCATCGTTGTTTTTCGTCCGCCTCGTCAGGGTGCGCTAGCGCTGGGGAGATTCGTGAAGGCATTTGTCTTAAGCAGTGACTGCGCAGGCATCATCAGCTCACAACAATAGTCGAACGCACACGTATTCGAGTCTGCAAGTAATGCGCTATCCGCAAACATTTCTCGACGACCTCAAGCGCCAAGCAGACATTGTGCGCGTAGTGCAGGACTACGTGCAGCTAAAGAAGAAGGGCGCGAACTGGATGGCGTGTTGTCCTTTCCACAAAGAGAAGACGCCGTCGTTTTCGGTTAGTCCGGCCAAGGAAATTTTCTATTGCTTTGGGTGTCACAAGGGGGGATCGGTTTTCAATTTCGTGATGGAGATGGAACGCGTATCTTTTCCCGAAGCGATCAAGCTGGTGGCGGAGAAGTCAGGGGTGCCGCTGCCGCAGCTCGTCGACGATAGCCGCTTTGAAGCGAAGCGGCACGAAGCCGACGACGTAATCCAACTCAACAAGTGGGCGCTGGAATGGTGGGAGCAGCAACTCGAGTCTGGCGGGGAAGCGCACATCGCGCGAGATTATTTGCTGCAGCGCGAAATCACAGAAGAGACTCGCAAAACATTTCGCCTTGGTTACGCGCCTGATAGTTGGGACGCGCTTTTGCTTCACTTACGACAAAAGGGCGCGACCCAGGAACAGATCGATCGCAGCGGGTTAGTCGCGAAGAAAGAAGAAACTGGCCGCACTTACGATCGCTTTAGAGGACGTCTGATTTTTCCGGTGATGGATATACAGGGCAAGCCAATCGCTTTTGGCGGCCGCACGCTTAAAGACGACAATGCGAAGTATATCAATTCACCGGAGACCGCGGCGTATGTCAAAGGACGAAATCTTTTTGGTCTCAATCTCACCCGCGACGAAATTCGGCGCAGTGGTTTCGCGATACTGGTGGAAGGTTTTCTGGATTTGATCGTTCCTTATCAGTTCGGCATTCGCAACACCGTAGCAAGTTTGGGAACGGCGCTAACGCCTGAGCAAGCGAAGTTGGTGAGTCGGTTTGCCCGCAAAGTCGTGGTCAATTATGATGGCGACAACGCTGGCGTCCAGGCCGCAAAAAAGGCGATTGAAATACTGCTCGCGGAAGATCTTGAAGTGAAAATTCTGGTGCTTCCGGATAACTCCGATCCGGATGAGTTCATCAGAAAATCCGGCGTCCAGGAATACCAGCGGCAACGTGGTGAGGCCCAACCCCACATACAATTTGTGATCGATCAGGCCGTCCGGAATCGCAAACTCAATAATCCGGCCGATAAAGAAGCTGCGATCGACGAAGTGCTTCCATACATTCGCGCCGTTCACAGCCGCATTCAGAAGCGCGAATACTTTGACATTGCCATGGACTCGCTGCGGATAGGCGACGCCCAGATGCGGCGAGAGTTGTGGCATTCGATCCGGTCGGGCGCCGGCGATGGCAGGCGTGTGGGACAGGCGGATCTCAAGCGCGCGTCAGCGAAGCCCACCGTTGCGGAAGAGCGATTGCTGGAACTGCTGCTGGCTGACGGCGAACTGCGCCGCATGGTTTTGCCGAAACTGGAGCCCGGAGACTACGACGACTTGTCTACCGCGGCTATTTTTCGCGCCCTCGTTGAAGGTGAACGTGAAGGCGCCTTAATTGACTTTGAGTTTTTGAGTCAGAAGCTGGAAGGCGATCCGATCGTCGCGCTTTTGCCGGGGCTGTTGATGAATGAGTTTGAAAACGCCGAGGGGGAGCAAGCCAACGTTCGGGAACTGGCCGCCGAAAGGTGTCTTGACGCCTTGCGTTTGATGAAGGTCGATCGTCGCATCAGTAACTTGCGCTCAGAGATTGCCGCCGCCGAACGAAATGGAGAAAGCGAGCGTTGCGATACGCTTGCTACAGAGCAAATTGAACTAACCCGGCGCCGGGAACGTCTGCTGCCAAAAGCGGAGGCGATGCAAACCGGCAATTAGCGTTAACACTGATTGGCAAAGTTGAATTCTTACAACCGCGCAATGTCAGAACCACCTGCGTGAGCGAGTGGCAGTAGTTTTTTACCAGGGCCGTTTTAAACGCGACGATGGCCACCTGCTCACGCAGGTGGTTCTGACTCTGCGTCTTATATTTGAAGTGTAATTGGAGCCGAAAAGATTTGAGTATCCAGGACAAAGATCGTGACGATGTTATGGAGCGTCTGCTCGAGTTGGGCGGCGACAAGAAATATCTCACGTTTGACGATCTAAATCGCGAGTTGCCGGACAATGTCGTTTCTCCTGACGATATTGAAGACGTGCTGCAGAAGCTCGAAGGCTCAAACATCCAGGTTTCGGATGCCGACGAACGGCTGCTCGATCAAGCCGCGGCGGTTGCGATCGATGACGAAGAGACGGACGAGGATGTCGAGCTCGATCTCTCCGCCGGCGCCCTGGAGAAAACCAACGATCCGGTCCGTTTGTATTTGCGCGAGATGGGCGTTGTGCCTTTGCTCACGCGCGAAGGTGAAGTGACCATCGCTAAACGAATCGAACGTGGTCAACTCAAGACTCAAAAAGCGATTGCGCGTTCGCCTATCGCCGTTAAGGAACTTCTGAAAATAGGTGAACAGCTTGAGGGCGGTGCGACCAACATTCGCGACATCGTTATTTTTGCTGAGCAGGCTGAACTGACGGGCGATGAAGATAAAGACAAGGCCGAGGAGTACAGGGCCTGGACTGTTGAAGGCATTGAGAATATTCGGAAGCTGTTCAAGCAGGGACTGAAAGAGTGGGAAAAGCTTCGAGACGAGCAGAAAGCTACGCGCGGCAAGAAGAGCAAGAAGGTGTTGCGTATGCGCCGGAAAGTCGCGCGCATGCGTTTGGAGATAGCGCAGGAGATCGGACGTCTAAAC
>DASYMB010000291.1:0-9219 GCA_036009285.1 Pyrinomonadaceae bacterium
AGGAGGAGACTCATGGTTCGCAACGAAATACACCGATTGCTACGGAGAGTTCTAATGCTCGCCGTCCTGAGCACCGGCCTGGTGCTCGCAGCTTCTGGTCTGGTCGGAAATAACGTGGGAGCGGCAATCTGCTGCAGTGTCTGCTTCAACAACTACGACACGTGTTACGACAATTGCAACGGCAACGCTGCCTGCGAGCAAGCCTGCTACAACACACTCGTAAACTGTCACAATCATTGTAATCCGGACTGTTGATAACCAGGCAGCCGCAGCTTGCTGTTTTCTGGATAACCCGTTGAGTTTGACGAGGCCAACCTTTGCCTCGTCAAACTCCTCGGCCTTGGTCGTTGGTTTTCGTTCAGACCTCTTAGCCGTCATTCCTACAATTACAATGAAGACTTTATATAAAAGAGTTGAGTTGATCGCCAACGTTGCGATCATCCTGGTGGCAATCTCACTAGTCGTTGTGCTGGCTAAACGTTTTATTTTCCCCGGTCCAACGCAGCCCACTCAAAGTCAGCAGCCAAATATCGGCGCTAAACTTTCGCTACCGGATGTGGACTGGTCAAAGAGTAATAAGAACGTGCTACTGGTCGTGTCAGACTCGTGTAAGTACTGCACGGAGAGTGCTCTGTTTTATCGACGCCTGGTCCAGGAACGAGCACAGCGAGGAAGCTTTCGCTTAACGGCGATCTTGCCGCAACCGGTCAGTGACGGGCGGAAGTACTTGAATGGACTGGGCGTGTCCATAGATGACATCAAGCAGTTGTCTCCTGACGCGGCAATTCGGATAAGGGGAACGCCTACACTTCTGCTCGTTGACAGCGCCGGAGTTGTAACTGGCGAGTGGGTTGGGAAGCTGCCTCCCGAGAAGGAAGCCGAAGTCCTCAGTCGATTGCAGTAGCACCCGGTAAGGAGAATGTTGACTAGAGGATTCCCACGCGGCTTTCGAGCATGCACGATGCGAGAAAGAACTCCAATATCGAAGAGCCATGACCTGCCTAAGGTCTTTTGACCGCCGATGCGCGATCACTGGCCCCTGACCACTAGATCGTCAGGGGTGTCGGCTTTGCCATCCGGGCCTGTTGAGCGGAGCGTGAAGTGGTTCTGCTCTCCAAGATACTTGTAGGGTTGGTGCCAGGGGTCGACGCGTATTACACGGGCTAAGTAGCGAGGATTGAGGTGGTCGATGGCGACGCCCTGATTGTCGGAAACGATGTACGTGCCGCGGTCCTGGCGAAACTTTTCCAGCGCCTGGGCCATCAACTCCAATTCTGCACGGGCATGTTTCTGTTTCTCTTCGTTGACTAACGCCGCGAGTGGTTCAAGTTTTACCCAGTCACGATTTCCGGTGCGCAGTTCGGTCACGCGCCAGCCCTTCTTATCAGCCATCAGCCGAGCGTCTGTCCGTATCCAGGCGACGACGGTGGCCGACGGCCGCGAGGCGAGCGGGATTGGCAGGGGCGCTACTTCCTGGATCCGAACTGCATCCGAAGGAACTTCCACGCCCAACAAACTTCCGAGCAAACAACGCGCGCGCTTCACGCTCGGGTCGACAGCAACTCTTCCCTTAAGCGGCGGATCGGGCGCGGTGCAACGTTCTTTAGGTATCTGCGTCTGGAGCGCAGTAGCTATTAGATCTATGTCTTCCCAACGATCCTGACCGGTTCTGATCTCCGCGACGCGCCATCTTCCCTGTTGGTCCATTGCGAACTTGAATACTGTTCTGACGTCGGCTGTCACCTCTGCTGCTGAAGCGCTGTCGGCGGAGACCGACTTCACGCGCACGGCACTGCTTTTAAGTTGAAATTCCGGTATCTGTGTTAACGCTTTACGCGCCTGCTTGGGAGTTATGTCGGCTCTCGCGTTTGTGCCGGTGAAGGCGAGCGCACAGCACGCGAGCACGAAAACCGGCGCTGCTTTTCTGATTCTCCGGAGCGTCATCGATTAATTAGCTGCTGGCTTTGCCGATTAGCATTTGCAACATGATGTGCAGTTGCGCGGTGGTGAAAGGCTTCGGCAGGAACACAACTGCGCCCGCCGAGAAACTATCAGACGAAAGCTTTGGATCTTGTTCGGCGGTCATCATCATCACCGGGATCTTCATGAGTCGCTTCTCAGTCTTCATATAACGCACCAGCTCGGGACCCGAAATGTGTGGCATCACTACGTCAAAAATTGCAGCGGTGAAATTTGTATCGTTCTGCAAAATTTTGTAAGCCTCGCGGCCATCGCGAGCCGAGACCACGGCGTAGTTCTCTTTTTCCAGGATTGCCGAAACCAAACGCAGGATTGCCGGATCGTCATCAGCAACCAAAATTTGCCGTCGTTCCTTATTCGGATCGGATGCCATTGGTCCCCCGGTTAATTTTAGCCCCTCGGGTTATTTTCAAACTTCCACCGCGCGGCTGCTTTCGCCGGCCTGACTTGATAATTCCGCGGCAAGTTTGATTGCTGCCACCATGCTTGAATGCTCTGCGATTCCTTTGCCGGCGATATCGAATGCCGTCCCGTGATCGACCGACGTTCGTATGAACGGCAAACCCAGAGTAACATTCACCGCCTCGCCAAACGAAAGACATTTTACCGGAATCATCGCCTGATCGTGATAACAAGCGACTACCGCGTCAAACTCGCCGCGCGAGGCCCGTAAAAATACGGTGTCGGCTGAGAAAGGACCTCCGACATCGATATCGTCAAGGCCGCGGCACGCTTCGATGGCCGGAGCGATTTCCAAAGTTTCTTCCATTCCGAAAAGTCCACCCTCGGCGCCGTGCGGGTTTAGAGCGGCAACCGCTAACCGCGGCCGCTCGATGCCCCAACGTTTCAGTTCGCGATTCGCTAACTTGATCGTGCGAACGATGCGATCGCGTTCGACCAACCTTATCGCCTCGGCCAAAGGGAGGTGCGTGGAGATCAAGACGATGCGGAGGTTCGCGGCGACAAAGGCCATCGCATACTCTTCGCTGCCGGTAAGATGGGCCAGAAATTCCGTGTGTCCGGGAAAGCTGTAGCCGCCGAGGAAAAGCGAGCGCTTGTTGATGGGCGCCGTGGCGATAGCGTCGACGCTTCCGGCCGCGCACAATTCGACGGCCGCTTCAATGTAGCCACCGGCAGCTTTTCCAGCCGCGCCGGATTCGATGCCGGGTTCGATCACGCCGTTGATGTTATCCAAATGGAAGATGACGGGTTCAGATAACTGTTCCGGTATCGTTTCGCCGGAGCGAATGATGTCATAACCGGATTGCAGATCGAGTGTGCGTGCGGTGTGCGCCAGCAACTGGGCGTCGCCGATGATTATTGGAATGCAGGCGCGTTGAATCTCTTCTTCGGCGACCGCCTTCAGTACCACTTCTGGACCAATCCCCGCCGGGTCGCCCATCGTAATGGCGATTCGCGGCAGGGATCGGTGCTGACGATGGCCGGAATGAGATGAGTTTTTGTCAAACTGCCTCATTAGTGCAGACTGGGCCGATAAGGACTGGGGACTTGCAGGCGGTCAGGAAACCGAGTGAGCGGAGAGCAGGAATTACTCCGCAGTTTCTTCGACGCGCTCGTCGGCCTTATACATGTACTTGACGTTTCGCTTGAGCAGCAGCAGGTTAGGCGCCGATTTGCGATTGACCTTTAGCGCGCCGCGATCATACCACTCGATCGTTCCTTCTATCTCTTCGCCGTCCAGCAATACAATTACCATCGGCGTATGCGCGTCGATCTGCTTCTTGTAGTAAAAGAGTTCGGCGTTGGTCTCCATCGGCGGCGGCGTTCGCTTTCTCACCTGCACGGCGGCCTGCTGAGCACGCGCAGCTTCTCTGCCCGAGTCTCTTCCACTATCCCTATCGCCACCACCGCGATGTGGACCACCACCACCGTTTGAACGCTCTCGTGGTTGGGGTACCTCGCGGACTTTGCCCTTCACCTCTGCGAGCGTGGTTCTGATCAGTTTACGATTACTCACTTGTTCTACCTCCAAATAATTAAGACGGGTTCAAAAATTAATCGCGCAGACACATTGGCTGGGATGTGATAACGCTGATCACAATAAACTCGCAGGCTGCGGCCATTCGAACTGGACGAAATTTGAACCGTATTGGAAAACCCTGCAAGGAATGACGCTTATGCTACACAAGCGAGAGTTAAAAAGCAAAGGGGAAAACTGTTGCCTTCAAAAGCAAACCCGGGCTCAAAGTAAAAGGAAGGCTCGATAATCTGGCCTTCCTTTTTACTGCCAAAGGTTTGAGCGCGCTAGTCAGCTTTCTTGCGAATGAAGGTCGGCACGTCGAGATCGTCATGTCTCGGCGCCTGCATCATCGGCCGCGGGAGATCATCTGTAGGGCGTTGCACGAAACGAGGCGCGCTGCTTGGAAGGGTCGAAACGGCGGCTGCGGAAGCCAGAGCTACGGATTCCTCCCCAAAACCTGTGGCAATCACAGTTATCTTCATCTCATCGCGCAGATTCTCGTCGATCACTGCCCCAAAAATAATGTTTGCATCTTCGTCGGCAGCCTCGCGAATAATCGTTGAGGCAACGTTCACTTCATAAAGAGTCAGATCGGGTCCACCCGTAATATTGATAAGCACACCCTTCGCACCCTGAATCGTGGCTTCTTCAAGCAGCGGCGATGAGATTGCCTGTTGCGTTGCCTCGATGGCTCTATTTTCGCCGCGCGCGCGACCGGCGCCCATCAGGGCCATGCCCATTCCCTGCATGATTGACTTCACATCCGCGAAGTCGAGGTTGATCAAGCCGGGTACCGTGATTAGATCGCTGATGCCCTGGACAGCCTGACGCAGAACATCGTCGGCTACTCCAAACGACTCCGCTAGCGACGAGTCCTTTTGTACCGTATGCAATAAGCGCTCGTTTGGAATTGTAATTACCGTGTCCACGCATTCGCGCAACTCGCGCAGTCCCTGTTCGGCTTGCTGCATTCTGCGGCGCCCTTCGAAAAGAAAGGGCTTTGTCACCACCGCCACAGTCAGCGCTTCCAGCTCGGTTGCGAGGGAAGCAATGATGGGCGCTCCGCCGGTGCCCGTACCGCCGCCCAGTCCGGTCGTAACGAAAACCATGTCAGCGCCTTCAAGCACCTCGATAATTTTGTCGGTATCCTCGAGCGCTGCCTCGCGTCCGACGTTCGGATTGGCTCCCGCTCCTAGACCTTTCGTGAGCCGGCTGCCGAGTTGAATCTTGATCGGTGCTCTCGATCGCTTCAACGCCTGCAAATCGGTGTTCGCCACTAGAAATTCAATACCCTCGATACCGGCTTCGATCATGCGGTTGACGGCATTACCGCCGCCCCCACCGATACCGATCACTTTTATGCGCGCACCGAGCGGGTGCGGATCATCATCAATGAAAATATTAATGCCTCTATCGAGACGAGCGTCCTCTGCCATAGTCATTTCCTCTCTTCCGAAGCGGGAAGGCTTCCAAGACTTTTTTCTCCTATGTTGGGTTGCTCGCGCCATCGGCATCGATATGTTGCGGACTATATCTTGTGCGACCGGGGCGAAAGCATACAACAACTTGTCAAAAAATACTACTGAAACGATTGCGGAATCGCGATACAAAATGTGTGAGTCTTCCGGTCGAACCTCTGCGGCTCATCGCTACACGCAGCTCGCTCGCTTGAGCACGACTGGCTACCAGCGCCAGTCCTGCTGCAGCGGCCCACGCCGGACTCTGCACATCTTCAATCAATCCACCAAACCGATCTCTCTCGGGATAACCAATGCGAACCGGCGCATCGAAAACCTGCTCCGCGATTTCAGTCATGCCACTGAGCAACGCTCCACCGCCGGTCAGCACCACGCCACTCGAGAGTTGTCTTTCCCAACCAGCGTCTTTGATCTCGTCGGCGACGTGCATCAAAACTTCTTCCGCGCGTGGCTGCAAAATGTCACAAAGGATCTGGCGAGAAAGTTGACGCGGGGCACGGCCACCAACCGAGGGCACATCCACCAGCTCGCTTCGTTCCATCTCGCTGAGCGAGGTACTGGACGCGCAACCGACAGTGCGTTTGATTTTTTCAGCGTCAGGAATTGGCGTGCGCAGTCCGAACGCAATGTCGTTGGTGAAATGCGAACCGCCGAGGGGAAAGACAGCCGTGTGCTGCACGGCGCCCCGCTGATAAATGACCAGTCCCGTCGTTTCCGCGCCTACATCCACGAGGGCCGCGCCGAATTCTTTATCGTCTTCCGTCAAGGAGGCCTCTGCTGCGGCCAGTTGCTCCAAAACCATGTCAGCCACTATCAAACCCGCCCGATTTACGGCATTTATTGCATTTTGGCGAGCTGTTACCGGACTGGTAACAATATGAACTTTGACCGCCAGCCGGGCCCCAATCATGCCAACTGGATCGTTGATCCCGTCCTGATCATCGACGATAAATTCCTGCGGTAGGCGGTCCACTATTTCGCGTCCGGCCGGGAGTTGGATGGCGCAGGCGGAATCGATAGCTCGGCGCACATCTTCGGTTGTGATCTCTCGGTCGCGACCGGACACCGCTACAATTGCCTGGCCGTTCAATCCCAGAATGTGGGAACCCGCCAGGTTGATCGTCACTTCTTCAGCGTCGATGCCGCTCATTCGCTCCGCTTCTTCAACGGCTTTCTTGATTGAATCAACCGCCGCATCGGGATTGACGATCACTCCTTTGCGCAACCCACGCGCTTCGGCTTCTCCAATCCCTACAATGTTGAGCAAGCCGCTCTCGCTTGGTCCACAAGCAATACACGTCACCCTACTCGTCCCTATGTCGAGACCGATTGTGTGCTGCGTGCGCTTGGCCATTTACGACTGCTCCTTAAGTGAGACTATTTGTGCGATCGTTATTCGGATCATTACTTGATCATCGTTGGCGCTCGTGTTTCTTCGAAGCGTCCGCCTTCTTCGCCGTCGATTTGTCACTACGCTTCGTCTTGCTGTCCACGCTTCTGTTCGAATCAGCGGCGACCTTCGCGGGCGACGCGCTGACGACGGCATCGCCATCCGGCATCGGCTTTGGGGCTGATTCAGAAGGAGCGTTCGCAGGTTCAGCGGCTTCGCTCGCACGAGCACCGGAGGTCAGCCCAACAATGGCTCTCTTTCCCTGGCTCAGATCGATATAACTGATAAGCGAACCATGAGACGATTGCCGTTGCGCGTCGAGCACTTCGAGAGCGTCCTTCAGCCGCTTGCCATGATCCTGAGAGCCCAACCGAACTTCTATTTGCGAATTGTCACCGGCCAACTGCGCGCGAACGTCTCGAATGTCGATCAAGTTAACTTCACTAACGCGCTCCGACAGTCCCGCAGCGTCCCAAGCTGCTTGCAACTCCAGAAATTTTGCCACTCGCTCGCGGTTCTCTTTGCGCGCCCCTTCAGGATCTTCCTCGTTCAAGCCACGAAGGAAGAACGCCGGCATTTGATCCGTGGGCAACATCTCACCCAGCAGCACCGCGTCGTCGTCCACCCAGCGAAAGCGGCCCGACGCAGTTCTTACGACGGCGCGCGGAACCCGCTCAACGATGCGAACGCGGATCCCATCGGGCAAGACTCGCGAAACCACAGCCGTTCTGATCCACGGAAGACGTTCCAGGCGCGCATTCAAGCCGCCGAGATCGGCTTTCCACACTCCAGTCTTCTCAACGTCTTTACGGACCAGCGCCTGAATCTCATCGGCGGACACTCGCGAGTTCCCCTGAACTTCCACGCTTCGCACTTGAAAGAAACTTGCAGAAGCTGCCGCGCGATAGCCGGCAAAGATGAGAACCCCAACTGCAATTGCCAAAATCACCTTCAGGAATGCGGGCACATAACCGAGCATGGCACGAAAGCGTGCGACCAACGCTTCACCGCCACTTTCACGCCGCGCCGGTCGTTGGGTTGAAGCGTTCGACCGCCGCTGACCGCCGGCGCCACTGCGGTTACCAACTTTGTGTGCGATGACTTGCTCTCTCACTTCAATTCCTTTCGCTCTTCGTCGTCCAGCTTCGGCTTATGCTTGGATTCGTTTGCCCGCCATAGTTCAACCTCATATTCAAGCTCGATGCCATGTTCGCGCTTCACGCGCTCGCGTACTTCTTCGGCTAGCGACAGCGCGTCTTCAGCTCGCGCCCCGTCGCCTTCAGTGACGATGAAATTCGCGTGAACCGGAGAAATAACCGCGCTGCCGCGCCGGGAGCCTTTCATTCCAATCTCATCGATAATTTTTCCGGTCCCTACCGTGCCCGTCGGCGGATTCTTGAAGAAGCAGCCCGCGGATCGCGATCCGTGAGGTTGCGTTGCCATGCGGCGAGACTTTGCGTCTTCCATGCGCGCGCGAATTTTTTCCGGATCGTCAGGGGCCAGTCGAAGCGTGGCGCCGAGCAGTAACTCGCCTTCCTTGAATGAAGTGTGACGATAGTTCCATTGAATGTCTGTCCCCGGGACTTCAACTACCAGACCACCGCGCGCGACGCGTACGGTTTCGGTTACGGTCCCAATCTCGTGGCCATACGCCCCCGCGTTCATCCAAAGCGCACCGCCAACCGTACCGGGAATTCCACCGAGCCCTTCTATTCCGGAAAGTCCGTGACGCCCGGCATCGATACAAAGCCGGGGCAATGAATAACCGGCGGGGACCGACACGCGCTCACCGTCAAACTCGAGTTCGCCCTTCAGTTCTTTGAGACTCAAAACTACGTAGTGATGATCGCCGTCGTCCGCGAGAATGTTGCTGCCCGATCCCAGCGCACGCCAGCCAATTCCCGCCTGGTCCATTGCATAGACGAGCGCGGCTGCCTGCGTTTCCGTTTCAGGCGACAAGACCCAATCAATGGCGCCGCCCACGCGCAAACTGGTTAGCTCCGCAAAACGTTTCCCACGTTCTGCGCGCACGCCCAGTCGCGTCGCGATTTGCTCGAGGGCAGCATCGCGTTCTCGGAAGTTATTTTCTTCGTTAGTCTCTGTCATAAAAACCGCAAGCAAACTAACAGTTTGCTTTACCTCAAATCCGACAACTGTCTCAAAATCTCCCACTTGTCGCTTCGCTTCGCTCACGAAGTAAGCCGAGCAACTGATCGCTCACCCGGCTGACTGTGCCGGCTCCTAAAGTCAGAACCAGATCGCCTGGTTGCACGTGATCGCGCAAAGCCTCCGGCGCATTCTCGAGCGCTCCCACGTAGCGAACATCCTTGTGACCGTAGCGTTTGATAGCGGCGGTCAGCGTCTCTGCGGTTGTTCCTTCGATCGGATCC
>DASYMB010000292.1:0-3963 GCA_036009285.1 Pyrinomonadaceae bacterium
CGCCGGTATCTGCGGTGCGTTCCACGCGGTCGTTCTTTCGCGGAAGAACATGATGATGATGAGCCGCAGATAGTAGTAAGCCGAGATGGCCGTGTTTAGCACGCCGATAACCACGAGCAAGTAGTAGCCCTGATCGAGCGCGGCGCGAAACACCATCACCTTACCGATGAAGCCCGCCGTGAGCGGCATGCCCAACAGGCTCAGCAGAAACAGGGACAAGCAGAAAGCCAGCCACGGCGACTGGAAGCCGATGCCATTGTAGTCTTCCACTTCGGTGCGACGATCCGACGCGCGCGCGATCAGTTGGACCACCGCAAAAGCGCCGAGGTTCATGACGGCATAAGTGAGCAGATAGAAAATCACGGCGGCGACGGCGGCGTTTCGTTGTTCGATATCGACTGCGGCGCCGGCAGCAATAAACCCGACCAGGGCATAGCCGGCGTGCGCAATCGACGAATACGCGAGCATGCGTTTGACGTTGTTCTGTGCAATTGCCGCCACGTTGCCGACCGTCATCGTGAGAATTGCCAAAACTACGAGGGCACTCAGCCACGCAGTATGGATTTGTCCGGCAATGCCCTTGTTCGCTGCGACCACAAACGGAAAAGCAAAAAGAAAAACTCGCAGAAATGACGCGAAGCCGGCTGCCTTTGGACCAGCCGCCATGAACGCAGTAACCGGAGTTGGCGCGCCCTCGTAAACGTCGGGGGTCCAAACGTGAAAAGGCGCAGTGGCAATCTTGAAGCCAAAGCCCACCAGCATCATGGCCGCGCCGGCGAAGAGTAACTGCGGATACTGCGCGTCGGGTAATCGTCGGGCTATCTCAGCGATGTTCGTAGTGCCCGGGAGTCCAGCCGCGGTTGAAGTGGCGCCGTAAGTCAGGGCAATTCCATAGAGCAGGAAGGCCGACGAAAACGAGCCGAGGATGAAATACTTCATCGACGATTCGTTGGAGCGAATATCAGTGCGACGAAAGCCGCACATGACGTAGGTGGCAATAGAAAGAATCTCGAGCCCCAGAAAAACCATTACCAGATCGCCCGCGGAGGCCATAAACATCATGCCGGCGGTCGCAAACATCAGCAGCGAATGAAACTCGCCGGCGGGCAGCCGCTCGTTCTCAACCCACACCATTGAAATAAGCACCGTGAGCGCGGATACAAGCAGGAAGACGAAGGTGAAGCCGAGTCGCAGTTCGTCCAACACGATCATGCCATTGAAAGCTTCGCGTGCGCCTCGCCACGAGAGCCACAACCAGGTTGAGCCCGCAGCCGCTGCCGCCAGGCCGGCAAGAGAAATGCCGCCCGTAATCCATCGTTGCGTCGGCTTAGCAAAAGCGTCAACTAACATAACGACGACGCCGGCAATGCAGACGATCAACTCCGGAAGCATCAGCCAAAGGTTGACGTCGGGGGAGGTGAGTTGTAGTGCGAAGAAATTCATTGTCAGTCTAAGCGACTCAAAACCCGCGAAGCGGGTGGAAGCATAAAGCCTGGGGTGAAGCGAAGCGGAACCCCAGGATAGCGAAAGTAAAAAAAGTGCGAGCGCGCGAAGCGTGCGATAGCCGTAATGTGATGATGACTATTCACGCTTAAATCTCTCGCCGCCTCGCGGGGCTTTCACTCCTTATTTCGGTGATCTATCAACTCTGCAAGTCCCGTAGGGACAGAATGTTTATAGCAAACAAGTTCTCTAAAACCCTCTAAGCTCCGGAGGAGCGGCAGCGTGCCCAGTTACTTAGAGGCCGCGACACATTTCGCTCCTACGGAGCTGCGTTCATTGTATTCGTGGTTGTGTCTATAAACATTCGGCTCCTACGGAGCTAACGCGTAGGGGCGGGAGCTAATGCGTCGCGCTGCTCTGGATGCGGCTCAACCAACGCGGACGAACCGCCCGCGCGCGGTGTCGCCAGTCGACTCCTGACTTCTTCCACGCTTCCTTTCGATCTCTCCAAAAACACGTTCGGGTAAACTCCCATAAAAAGCATTAACGCGAGCAGTGGAATCAGCAGACCAATCTCGCGTGCGTTCAAGTCACGGAGTTCTGCATTCTCCGGATTTGTAACCTTGCCAAACACGACGCGCTGCAGCATCCAAAGCATATAAACCGCCGCCCAAATCACACCGGTCCCGGCCAGCATCGTTGCAATCCATGAATGTTTGATCGCGATCGAGGTCCAACTACCGATCATTATTAGAAACTCGCCGACGAAGCCGTTCAAAAACGGCAAGCCAATTGACGAAAGAGACGCGATGACAAACAGCGTCGAGAACCACGGCATCGGCGTCGCCAGTCCGCCAAACTCGCTGATAAGCCGCGTGTGTCTTCGTTCATAAATAAAGCCGACGAAGAGGAACAGCGCGCCAGTCGAGATGCCGTGACTGAGCATTTGATAAAGGGCGCCCTGCATTCCGAGTTCGGTAAACGAGAAGAGGCCCAATACGACAAATCCCATGTGGCTCACGGAAGAATACGCGACCAGTCGTTTCACATCGGGTTGGACCATCGCCACCAGAGCGCCGTAAATAATTCCGATAATAGCCAAAGTGATCATCAGCCAGGCGGCCTCGCGTGCAACGTTTGGAAAGAGAGCGAGATTAAAACGCAAAAGCCCATAGGTGCCCATCTTGAGCAGCACGCCCGCCAGAATCACAGAACCCGCAGTGGGCGCTTCGGTGTGTGCGTCCGGGAGCCAGGTGTGGAAAGGCCAAAGCGGAACCTTGATGCAGAACGCGATTGCGAAGGCGGCGAAGAGCAGCGCTTCCGCGCGCGCGGGAATGATTAGTCGTCCCTCTTTCAGCGCCGTCAGAATGCTTACGTAGTCGAACGTGCCGGAACCGAGTTGCGCAGCAGACAGGTAGTAAAGAGCGATTATGCCGACCAACATCAGCAAGCTGCCGACAGCGGTGTAAATGAAAAACTTCACTGCCGCGTAAATCCTTCGTTCGCCGCCCCAAATTCCGATCAGGAAAAACATCGGCACGAGAGACGCTTCAAAGAAGAGATAGAAAAGCAGCAGGTCGAGCGAGACAAAGACGCCGACCATCGCGCTCGAGAGCAGCAGCAGAAACATGTAATAGGAAAGTTGACGCTTCTGAATTGCCGTCCAGCTCGCGAGTATCGCTATCGGCATCAGGAGCGTTGTCAGCAGGACCAGCCAGAGACTGATACCGTCGACGCCGAGGTGATAGTGAGCGCCTATCGACCCTATCCACAGCACATCTTCCACGAAACGAAACTGGGTCGTGCCGGCTCCGACGCCGCGGATCAACAGCAACGAGAGCGCAAAATCCGCAACGCTGAAGCCGAGCGCGATCCATTTGTAATTCGACTCGCGCCGGCTCGGAAGCAGGCTATAGGCCACCGTCCCGAGCGCGCCTACGACCGGGAGAAGGATAATGGCGGTTAAGAGATGCGGTTGCATAGCGAATTAGAATCAGGGCAAAACATGAACGCCGTAATACGCGAAGAAGCCGATGACTACCAACGCACCCAGCAGAATAATCGCGGCGTATCCGCGCACGAAGCCGGCCTGGAGATGGCGCACAAGTTTCCCGGTCTCAGTTACCGCTTCACCGATCGAATGCAAAACTCCGTCAATTACGCCGATGTCAAATAGTTTCCAGAGTCCTTCACGCGAGCCCACCTTAATCGGATTGATAATTGCCGCGTCGTAAATCTCGTCAACGTAGTATTTGTTTTCCAGTATGCGCGGCAACTGCAGCAGCGGCCGCTTCTTAAAGATCAACCAGCCGGTCGCGATACCGAGTAGAGCAATGAGAACCGACAGCGTGGCCAGCAAGCGCTCTTCGCGAATCTCGTCCGGTGAATGAAACGCTTGCGCTTCGTGTTCATTCAGGGGCGCGAAAGCAGGGGCGCCGTCGTGCGGTTGCGGCGGCGTTGAAAGCCACACCGGTTCAGTTCCATGTTCCGGAGTGCTCGTACCGCCAGGCGTTTTCGCAA
>DASYMB010000293.1:0-4957 GCA_036009285.1 Pyrinomonadaceae bacterium
AGCCCAGGACAATGACGACTGCAACAACAATGACAAGTATCTTTTTGGTAGTCATTTCTATGTTAGACGCGCGCCGAAATAGAAGTGTGCAAAATAGTAGATGAGCGGCGCGTTGAAGAGCAAGCTATCCAAACGATCGAGTACGCCGCCATGGCCCGGCAGGATTTTGGCGGCATCTTTTGCCCCAGCCCCGCGTTTGAGCGCGCTCTCAGTCAGGTCTCCGAGGATTCCCAGAATCGTCATGACAAACGCAAGCGGAAGCGCCCATTTCAGAGGCAGCTCTCTAAAAAACCAGAAGTGTGCGACTGCAGCCAACCCGAGCGCTGCGACCACGCCGCCGGCTACACCCTCCCAGGTTTTTCCCGGACTGATTGTCGGCGCGAGTTTGTGTTTGCCGATAGCTCTACCGACGTAATAAGCGCCGGTGTCGGCACCCATGAGCACCAGGAAAAAGAACGACAACAGGTGCGCTGAAAGTGGATGCTCAAAACCGGTACGCAGGGCAACGAGATGGCCGCCGAGCAAAACCACGTACATAACACCCAGAATCGTTGCTCCGGAGGAGGCAATCATCTTGTCAAAGGGCGCGCCGCGAAGTGTGGTGGCGATCAGAATTCCGGCAGTTAATACAATCAGAACCATGGCGATCGTTTGCACGTCCAGACGCTGCTGGTTCGGATCGGGACTGGCGAAGTAAAAGATCGTGAAGAGCGCCGCGCCTCCGAGGTATCCGGCAGCAGCGTCAGGCTTGATGTCCTTCTTTTTTGCGAGCACATAAAACTCGTAAAGCCCGAAAATCATGGCCGCAGCCGCGATGGCTACGAACAGCGGCTGCAACCACGGGATCAAAATAGAGGCGATTAGAATGGGAAGGGCGATTATGGCGGTGATGATTCGATTCATTTTACAAACGCCTGATGTATATGCGGGATTACGCTAGATCATTCCCCTATAGCCCAACCCCCCACACTCGCAAGAGTGAACGACATCCGTCTTCGAAGCTTCCAGTGAAGTCCACCATCTGGAGCGATTGGAATGTCCACGATAGTTGATCGTAATCGCACGATTCGCGAAGAATCGGCACAATCTTTTCGTAATAACGATGATCCGTCAACGAATACAAGACTTCTCGCTTCACCCAAGTTGAACTGACTGAATTCGGCGAAAGAACAACCGCGAGCCAATCACATCTTCTAAGAGCTGCACCGATTTCGTCGTGCCATTGCTGAGCACCAATAAGGTTAGTTTGGCTATACCAAACTGGGATGCCATGTCGGCGCAGGACATCGGCTATGGCACTCACAAAAGGTCCGTCTAGACTTGAGTGGGATAGAAAGACTTCGTTTGGGCGTGGGACCATTGCGGTCTCTAAACTAGGCTGCGGCTTGCAGCGCTTCGGTGATCTGCCTGATACCGTCTTCCTCTTTACCGGATTCTGGCAGCTTGATCATCTTCAAATGATTAAGGATCCAAGGGAAATTATGGGTGGAGGTATTTTCCTCGGAGCCAACCAGCACTGGGATCAGTCGGTCCTTGAGCCTCTTGCTGCCGAGAGCGTAAGCGATCTCCCAGCGAACGGCTGAAGATGAGAGGGCAGAACCCGTCAAGAGGACAACCATTGCTTGAGTTTCTTCTAACGCCTGACCTATCTTCTCGGCCCAATTGTCGCCCGGGAGAATTTGATCGTCATCCCAAACATCCCATCCAGCGCGTTTCAACGCTTTGCCAAGTTTCTTGGCCAGCGCCTCATTTTCGGGTGCGCGACTAATGAAGACTTTCATAGTAGTGATCCTGGTTATCATTGTATTTCCATTTTTAGATCGCAACAAGAGAGGTGCGTTCAATTGAGATCTGTGAGCTATTCATTCATTCATTCGCCACAAGCTTCAATCCACCGAAGCGACGATCGCGACGTTGATAGTCAACGATCGCCTCGAGCAGGTGCACGCGGCGAAAGTCTGGCCAGAGCGTATCCGTCACGTAGATCTCGCTGTACGCCGCCTGCCAGAGCAGGAAGTTTGAGATGCGCAACTCCCCGCTGGTGCGAACCAGCAAATCGAGGTCGGGCATCTTGCGCGTGTAAAGCTCGTTGGCGATTCGTTCCTCAGTCAGTTCGTCGGGGTCGCTTCCTTCGTCAAGCAAACGGCGAACAGCAGCTCGAGACGCGTCCACGATCTCCGCGCGGCCGCCGTAATTGAGCGCGACCGCCAAAATCATTCCGGTATTTTTTGCGGTGCGCTCGGTAGCCTTCTCGATTTCGCTGCGAACAGTTTTCGCGAGCGCGCCGGTGCGTCCGATGGTTTGAAACCTGATGTTCTGTTTGTCTATCTCATCCAACTCCAGGCGCAGGTAACGCCGCAGCATGCGCATCAGCGCGTCGATCTCATAACGCGGCCGCTTCCAGTTCTCGGTAGAAAACGCATAGAGCGTGAGCGCGCCGAGACCGAGACGCGCGCCCGTATCGACCGCAGCGCGGACCGCTTCAACGCCCGCGCGATGTCCGGCAATGCGAGGCTGCGCGCGTTGCGCGGCCCAGCGGCCGTTGCCGTCCATGATGATCGCCACGTGCCGCGGTAAGCGATCCCAGGCGATCGAACCCAGCAACCGCTCTTCGCGCGTGCCCGCTTTAATTAGTCCGGTGAAATCAGAAAGCATATCGATTAACTAATTCTTATCTTATCAGCAAAGCCTATTCATAGCGCACTGAGATGAGCGTTAACCCACATGCAGGCGCAGTGGCGCCGATGAGCGAACGGTCCCCTTCGTTAATCGCGCGCCGCACCAGCTCGCTATCCAGCTCGCCTCGACCGACAGCCATCAGCGTGCCGGCGATAGACCGCACCATGTAACGAAGAAAGCCGTCGGCGGTGACACTCATTTCAATGACGGACGAACGCGCGCGCTCATCAAAGCGCCGATCAATAGTCAAACTGGTAAGCGTTCGAATCTTTGATTCGGCGTCTGACTGTGCCGAGCAAAACGCGGTCCAATCATGCGTCCCTTTGAACAACTCCGCGGTATCAGTCATTCGATCAAAATCGAACGGGCGCGCGTCCTGATGAGCGTAGCGCAACTGAAACGGAGACATGACCGGTTCATTGACTATGCGATAGAGATAGGTTTTTTCCAGCGCCGAATAACGGGCGTGAAAATCCGGAGCGACCTCGCGCGCTTCCATCACGCGGACGTCTTTCCCGACGTTTCCGTTAATCGCCGCGCGCAGTTTCTCCGGCGAGATCTCTTTCTGCAGAACCACATTCGCGATCTGTTCTGCGGCATGCACGCCGGCATCGGTCCTTCCTGAACCATGAACGACAACGTGGCGGCCTTCAATCAACGACAGAGCTTTAGTTAACTCGCCCTGCACAGTGCGCAGTTCGCCCTGCATCTGCCATCCGTGAAAATCTGTGCCGTCGTATTGAATGGTGAGCTTGAAATTCATGCGTAGGAACTAACCGCCGAGACGCGAGAGCGCCAAGCAAGCTGGCAAGATGTGTCAACCAGGAACCGCCAGATTTGATCTAACGATTTAGTGGTCACCTGTCTTTGAATTTGGTCTTTAGTCTTTGGTCTTTTGTACCTGGTTCTTTGTACTTTAGTTTTTGTCTTGAACCTGCGGCCTGCTCCTGCCTACTGCTCCTGCTGACCGGCTTCTGCTTTTCTGCTGCCCGGTTTGATCGCCGGCTCGCCGCGTTTGCAAGCTTCGCAAACAGCCGGGTCAATTGACGGTACATCGAGCGCGGCCAGCGCGATCCGCGGCACCCCGACATCCGCCTTGCCCAATGAGCGATCGATAATGGACGCAGCCGCTATCACATTCGCGCCGCTCGCTTGCAACGCTGCTATAGTCTCGCGGGTAGAGCCGCCGGTAGTAACAACGTCTTCAACCACCAGTATTCTTTCGCCCGCTGAAACCGAGAAACCTCGTCGCAAAACCATCGCACCATTTTGGCGTTCAGTCCAAATGAAACGGGCGCCCAACGCGCGCGCCACTTCGTGTCCAATGATCAGACCGCCGATCGCCGGCGCTGCTACGGTCTGAATATTTTCACTGCGAAACTGTTCAGCGATGTTCCGGCCAAACGTTTCCGCTGCGCGCGGATGTTGCAGCACCAGGGCGCATTGCAGGTAGACGCCACTATGCAAGCCGCTCGTTAGCACAAAGTGGCCTTCCAACAGCGCTTCCGTTTCTCTGAACTTTTGGATTACCTCTTCCGAGTTCAAACGCTTACCCCCGATGCCGTCGGCGCAGTCGTGTTACAATCGCGACCGATGCCGCCGTTTGCGAATCTAGTTTCTGATTCAACCCTCGTCCAGGAGACCATCGATCTGCTGCGTGTTTCGGGCGGGCGAGCTAACGCCTCCGAGATTGTCGACGCGGTTTTCAAAGTATCTCATATCGACGAAGAGTTGGCGGGCCTGCTGGTTGGCGATCTGCTCAGGGACGACCGCCGGTTCAAGATCATTGACGGGAATACAGTCGAGCTACAAGCGTATGAGAGCGAGTCGCGACTCCTGAAAGAACTCGATTTTGTCGTCGTCGATATCGAGGCGACCGGCGCCAAGATGCCGCCCAATCGCATCATCGAACTCGGAGCTTATCGCATTCGCGGCGGTCAGATAGTGGACAACTTCTCGACGCTCGTGAATCCCGAGATTCCGATCCCTCGCTTCGTCGTCGCGCTAACCGGCATTACTAATGAAATGGTCAGACAGGCGCCACTCTTCGCTGACGTTGCACCCAGATGGTTGGAGTTTGTTGAAGATGCCGTGCTCATAGCTCACAACGCGCCCTTCGATACCAATTTTCTTAATCACGAAATCTCGCGCGTGTATCCCGGCCACCGCATGATCAACCCGCATCTTTGCACGGTAACACTTTCTCGACGCGCGGTTCCCGGACTCGCAAATTACCGCCTCGAAACTGTTGCCGAGCACTTCTCCATTTCCATCATCG
>DASYMB010000294.1:0-2159 GCA_036009285.1 Pyrinomonadaceae bacterium
CAGAATTTCAAGCGGCAAATTTGCTTGCGGCCCTCGCGGCTTGCCGGGCTTACGGTCTATCGCCGGACGATATCGCCCATAGCCTGACGCAATTCAATAGCTGTAACGACAACCCTGGCCGCGCAAACCTTTATAAGCTCAACGGTGGTCATGTCATGCTCGACTACGGTCATAACCCGGATGCGTTCGAAGCCATCTGCCGCATGGCTGCGAAGTGGAAAGACCGCAGCGTTACCGGAATCATCGCGATGCCTGGCGACCGCGACGATAGCGTAATTCAGCATGCAGGCCGGGTGGCGGCGCGCGGCTTTGATCGGGTGATCGTTAGAGAAGATCACGATACGCGCGGGCGGCAACGGGGACGCGTGGCTCAAATCCTCCGTGAAACGGTACGCCGGGAATCACCCGCGAGAAGTTGCGAAGTCGTAATGGACGAAACCGAGGCGCTACGCGCGGCAGTCAAGCGCATGAAAAAAGGGGAGCTGGTCGTTGTGTTTTACGAGAAGCTGGAGCCTTTACGCGCACTGCTCGAAGAACTCTCAGCCGAGCCGGCGCTGAACATCGCGCTTGAAACTGGGGCTGCGGGCCTTCCGCCCGTTTCAAGCGACAAGTTCGCTCAAGGTAGGGCTTATTCCGACAATCCGGGCAGCGTGGCATGCAACGAAAGCGGGCGAGCCGAGCACCCCAGCGGATAGAAAAACATTCGCCGGGGACTCCGCACGCCAGCGGTCCCAGTATTACGCGGCACTAGTGTGATGTCTCTAAAGTTTGTGCAACAAGTCGTGCCGAACGCCCCGGCCGCAGAGCGGCCAAATGTTTATAGTCCAGGGCGGCCGCAGGTACTTCTTCGCTCCGTAGGAGCGCCAGGTGCCGTCCCGCGAACCGAATATCCCGCTCCGCTGGAGCGAAAACGTTTTGGGTACTCTGATTCTATAAATATTTCGTCCCTCCGGGACTGCGATCGGAGCAACTGATCTATTCATTTGTTGTGGATCTTTCCTGGCGATTGCTCAACCCAGAGACAGAGAGCACACGAGGGAGCACAAAGAAAATAAAATTGAGACAACGACATGACTCCAGACATCTCCATAGCTTGGACCAAGATTGAGCAACTGCTCACCGGCCTAATAGCCATTCTCCCAAACCTGGGCCTGGCGCTTTTATTGTTCGGCGTTCTCTTTGCGGGTTCCCGTTGGGTAAAGTTTTTTATCATCAAAATTTCCTCGGCTCGCGGTTACGATAATCTGGGCCTCGTGCTCGGCCGCCTGAGCCATTGGGCCCTCGTATCGGTTAGCCTGCTCGCGGCCCTCACCATTGTTTTACCTTCATTCCACGCCAGGGACTTGATCCAAATTTTGGGCATTGGCAGCGTCGCCATTGGATTCGCGTTCAGGGACATACTGCAAAACTTTCTTGCCGGAATTCTTATTCTGCTGGCCCAACCGTTTCGCCTGGGTGAGGAGATCGCAGTTGAAGGATACGAAGGCGTAGTCGAAGAGATTCAAGCGCGCGCAACTCTGATTCGTACTTCGGATGGTTTCCTGATCGTAATTCCAAACGCCACTATCTATACAAAGACGGTGACGATCTTGAACAGCTACGCCGCGCGCCGGACCGCGGTGGAGTTTGAGGTAGGCCTCCGCGACGATCCGGAGTTAATCCGCCGCTTAGTCAAGCAGGCTATTGGACGCGATCGCGAAGTCCTGAAAGTTCCTGAGCCTGACGCAATCCTACTCGGCTTTGGGCGCGGCTGTTTATCCGTTAGCGCCCGTTGGTGGACCGACTCGAAACATACCGATCAGGTAGTGGTGCGCGATCGGGTCGTTGCTTACATCAAGAACACGTTGGTTGAGAACGGCATCGACTTGTCTTATCCCACTCATCAGGTGCTGTTTCACGATCAAACTGAGGAGGTCGACGGCGATCGGGCGCGCCAAAGGGCTGGATGGACCGCGGGCAGTAACGGAATTCCCAGGCCCCGCAAGCTCGCAGATGCTGTAGTTGATCTGGCCCAGGCAGCTTGCGTGAAAGTGCAGGCGGCGAAATAGGCCGAGGAGTCTTCGTCAATGTTTACACTAATCGAAAACGGCCAGGTGTTTACTCCGCAACCGATCGGCCGCACCTCGGTTCTTTTGGCGGGCGGGATAATTCAGCACCTC
>DASYMB010000295.1:0-4094 GCA_036009285.1 Pyrinomonadaceae bacterium
CATTAGCATTTCCGCGGCTTCATCGTAGAGTCCGGAAGACACGAGCACGCTCGCCAATTCGTAATCCAGTGTCGGAAACCTTCCATACTGTCGTGCGAAACGAAGCGCGCGTTCCGCGTCCAGCGGTTTCTGCTGCGCCACCAGCGCGCGCGCGAGCGCCACTTGCGACCAGGTGTACCGAGGCTCAATGGCGACAGCTTTGCGGCCGAGCGCAAGGGCCAAATCGCTGTCGTCGTGCGCGGCAAACCAGTAAGCAGCGCCGGCAAGCAGCGTCAGGTTTCGCGAATCGGCGGTGAGAGCTTTTTCGAGTTCACCTTTCGCTTCATCGGTGCGGCCGAGATCCAGCAACGCGAGAATCAGTCCGGTGCGCGCGGCTTTATCGGTTGGTTCGGCATCGAGTTGTTGCCGGTAGAGCGCGAGGGCTTCTTCCGCTTTGCCAAAGGCACGGTTGAGATCGGCCAAACTGCGCCGCGCCGCCGTCGAATTGGGATCAAGCTCGAGCGCGCGTTTATACTCGCCCATCGCTTCGTCTAGCCGCAGCGAGACGCGCAACGCCAGACCGAGACCTTGATGTGCTTCCGCTAGATCGGGCGCGAGCTGCACTGCTTTCGTTGCTAGTCGCGTGGCCTCCGCGCCTTGCTCGGTGCGAACGTAAAAACTGGAAAGAGCTACCAGGCGCTTCGGATCGTTGCCAAACTTCGCCTCAATGTCCTGGGCCGCTTTCGCTGCCGCGGCAGTTTCACGACGCAAGAAGAGGTTCAGTGGAATTTGAGCAACCACTCCCGCAAACAATTTCTCGGAAGCGTCGACGGGAGCGTCCGCGATAGCCTGCGTTAACTGCCCAATGCCGCCCGCTCTGTCGCCTTTCTTCAAGCGCTCATCGCCAAACGCGGCACGAGCGCTAACCAGAAGTTCCGTTGCCCGGGCCTTCGACTTCGAATCGGGATGGGCGTCGATGAATGTCCTGAGCAAGACAATGCGCTCTTCCAGAGGCTTAGTCAGCGTCAGCACAACTTCTTCAGATTCTGCTCCATCGTCAACGATAGTGCTCGGCTTCTTTGCTCTCGACGAGATGTTGTCGTTGCGCGTAGCCGGCGCTTTGACTGTGTTTGGACCAGCTTCACTTTTGATGGATCTGGTTATAGCGGGCGCCGCTTCATCAGTGGGCTTGTTCGAGGAGTTATCGTCTGTTGCCACAGTGGTAGTAGCAGCGGGCGCCTTGTCGAAATCGTCGGTGCTAAACGCAAGCTTCTGGGCCAGCGCGTTCACGAAGTGTTCGACCCCTGTGCTTAGGCCTTCGCTGAAATGACCAGCCTCAAACTGCGGGCGCATGCGTTGGCCCATCTCGCCCAACACACCTTCAGGAAGATCGCCCTGGACCGATCTGCTGAATCGCGTAAACGATGTCTTTTCGTTAACCCCAATAACCAGCAGCAAACTCTTCTTTGCGCTGGTACGGGCGCCAATGTTCCAATCTTTCGCCAACTGTAGAGAGAAGTCGGAGATATCCTGACCGGCAGTTGATGCCACGGTTGCAATGTCAAACTCGATCCCGGTTTTCAGTTTCACGTTGGCGAGGATGTTTTCGAGTTGCTGCTTTGTCTTCTCGTTAACTACTCCGGCAAAATCGTTCACGTGACTCGTGGGCGCCGGTATTTGCAGCTTCGTCTGGGCAAGTTGGTTTATGCCAAGCGAAAAAAAGAGCGTTGCGCTAAGGCAGAACAGGAAGTTCCACCTCGGCTTTTTATGACCTGATGATTTCATTTCTGGGCCATGATAACATCGCCTGCTTTTGTCAGCGAGCAGCGGATCTGTCAGAACCGCCTGCGGTAGCGGGCGGGCAACGGTCGGGGCTCACCCGCTACCGCAGGTGGTTCTGACCGGCGCGTTAATCAGCGGCCACATATTCTTGGAGGTTGTGTTGAGCGAACTCGACGAAGCATGGGCCCTCGGCCTCGCGCAAGCCGAAGCGCACGCGCGTGCGACGGGACGTGCCGACATCGCCCAGTATCTTGCTCTGCGCAGCTCGAATGATCTGATAAGGAGAATCGCCGGCGAGTGGCTCCTTGGGATGTTTACTGCTGCTGCCGGCGAAGCAAATCGCGCCGGCGCCGCGATTCAAATTTCGACGGAAGATGCGCATCGCTTCAAAGTTGGAAACGCGGGAATGGTCGGCAGTAGCTTGAGTTTGAAGCGCGGGGTACGAAAGCTTTTAGTGGAAGTGGGCTGGCCGCGCACGCCCCGCGATGGCTTTATTCGCGGCGGCGGGTTGGCCTGCGGCAACATCAAACATCTCGGGATCCAACCTGCAAATGAAGAGCTGCGACTCATACTCAACTCGAGCGGCACACCGGGTTGGATGGTCCAGATGAAACAGGGACGCGAGCGAGAACTTCATGAAACAGATGTGAAAGATCACCTTGTGATCCTGTTGAATGATTCGCGAAATTCGCCGCGAAGCTCCTGACAAACCCGCGCGGGAAATTTGTGAAGCGAGGTCGACTCGACCAGGACATTTTGATGAGGTACTGTTTAGTTTGCGAATGAACGTAAAGCAAACTGTTAGTTTGCGAAAGGCTCCCAAGCAACGCAAACTAACAGTTTGCTTTACAACAAAAGCCTCGTCCGGCTTGAAAGCGTCGGGCGAGGCTTTCGCATGTCGGAGTCTTTGATGACAGAATACCCTCATGGCCGGAACGCTCTATCTTGTTTCAACTCCCATCGGCAACCTCGAAGATATCACTCATCGGGCGGTAAGAGTGCTTAGTGGGGTGGACGTCATTGCCTGTGAAGATACTCGTCACACAAAAAAGCTGCTAAATCACTACGGCATCAAAACGAGGACCATCAGCTATCACGAGCATAACGAGCGCGAGCGCGCGGCTGAACTGCTGGAGCTGCTCAAGGAGGGCTCAGACGTCGCAGTGGTTTCCGATGCGGGCACGCCCGCGATTAGCGATCCGGGTTTTCGGTTAGCGCGCGCGGCTATCGCTAACGGTGTGGGAGTTGTTCCAATACCAGGGGCGAGCGCGTTGATTAGTGCCTTGGTAGTTTCCGGCCTGCCCACAGATGAATTCTTTTTTGGCGGGTTTCTTCCGGCGCGTCCGGGCGCGCGTCGCGCGAGGCTTGGCGAGCTTCGCTCAATCGCGGCCACTTTAATCTTCTATGAAGCGCCACATCGCATCGCCGCGACGCTCCGAGATGCACAGCAAATTCTCGGTGAGCGCGAGGCGGTAGTTGCGAGAGAGTTGACGAAGCTGCACGAAGAGATTGTCCGCGGGCGGTTGGGTGAACTGGCAACGCACTTTTCCGCACCCGATCGCGCGCGAGGCGAGATGGTCTTGATCATTGATCGCGCCGTTATCCAAAGCGAAGCTGGGCCAGGCGAGTTTGTTGTAAGTATCGCAGAGCTGGTCGCGAAACTGGAAAATGAGGGGCTGGACCACCGGGCGGCGCTAAAGAAAGCGGCGCGTGAGATGGGACTCTCGCGTGATGAGGCTTATCGGCGGCTCGTGGCTGAACGCGGCAACTAGCGGGAATTGGACGTTGTCATTCCGATTCATCGACATTGGGTTGGATCATCACTTGGGGAACCAATGCCGATGACAAATGAAAAATGGAAAATCGGCTTCATCCTACGGAGTTCTTTCAATAGTGAGTTGCACGGGCAACTGCTTATCCACTCTCGGACGAGCAGGGCGGTTGGCAACCTCCCAGAGCGTCAGGTAGATCGTGCGTGCGACCTTCTCCATTTTTTGAAAATCAATCTTATCAACCGAGTCGCCGGGCTTATGGTAATCCTCATGCTCGCCGTCGAAGAAGAAAACAATCGGAATGCCCTTGCGCGCGTAGTTGTAATGGTCGCTGCGAAAGAAAAACCGATTGGGGTCGGCTGGATTGTCGAAGCGATAATCGTAAGTGAGATTCAGATATTGCTTGTTCACGGTTTCCGTCAGTTCCCCCAACTCCGTGCTCATCATCTTTGAGCCAATGACATAAATCTCGTTTGCTCCCGAGAGTTCCCGGTTCAGTGGATTCGTGTCGCCCTCTTTTTTACTACGGCCAATCATATCGATATTAAGTTGGGTGACGAT
>DASYMB010000296.1:0-10221 GCA_036009285.1 Pyrinomonadaceae bacterium
GACGGCTGCCCGGATTGATTTCAACTTAAGCAACAAGACTTTGATCTACGGCCGGTTAGCCCGCGAGAACAAGAATTTCTTCAACGGGACTTCGGCCTTCAGTCCGTATTCCGGGTTCGACACACCCGCCACCGCTCTTAACAACAACTTCCTGGTTTCAATGACGCATACGTTTTCACCGCGATTGGTTTCTGAAAGCAAAATTGCCTTCAATCGCCTGAACACCAATCAGCCTTATGGCGCCAACCCGGTTGGCCCAGGCCTGTTCATGTTTCCGGGAGCCACCGGAACAATCGGTGGCAATACCATCGCCATGCCCGGTTACTGGCCATACAACGCCGCGAATTCGCCCGCGGGATTCGGCGGTCCGCAAAACCTGGGACAGGCGTATGAAGACCTCAGCTACACGCTGGGTCGGCATCAACTCAAGTTTGGCGGCCAGTACGTTTACATCCAGGATACCCACACCTTCGGCGCCTATGAGAACGCGGTTGAAAGCCTCGGCACTCAGGGCAACTACGCGCAGGCTTTGGGAAACTTTGTTAGCGGCAACATCAACCAGTTTCAGGCCGCGGTATTCCCGCAAGGAAAATTTCCCGGACAAAGTGTGAACCTGCCCGTGGCGCCGCCTGACTTTACTCGCAGCAATCGCTACAACGAGTGGGCGACCTACGTGAACGATTCGTTCCGCATCAGGCCAAGCCTGGTTCTCAATCTCGGAGTGCGTTACGAGTATTATGGAGTCCAGCATAATAAGAATCCGGAGTTGGATTCCAACTTCTACTTTGGATCGGGATCAACCCTTCAGGAACGCATCCGCAACGGCAGCGCTCAGGTTGCAACCAGCAGTCCGGCAGGTGGTCTATGGAGACCTGACAAGAATAACTTCGCGCCACGCATTGGTTTCGCCTGGGACATCTTTGGTGACGGCAAAACCAGCCTCCGCGGAGGCTACGGCCTCGCCTACGAGCGCAACTTTGGCAACGTCACCTTCAACGTGATTCAGAATCCGCCGAACTACGCGGTGTTATCGCTCTTCAACAATGTAGACGTAACTAATCTGCAGATCACCACCAACAACGCAGGTCCTTTGGCCGGCAACGCGCCGCCGACCAAGAGGTTGCCTGCAACCAGTCTGCGCCACGTCCGCGAAGACATCGTCAATGCCTACGCTCACTTCTATAGTTTCGCGTTTCAGCGCGAAGTCAGTCGTGGCAACGTATTGTCGGTGGAGTATGCGGGCTCGCGCGGTCAGAAGCTTTACTCGATCTCGCCTTTGAATATACAGGGGTCGGGCGCTTTTTACCTCGGAGACGCGGATCCGAATTCCCGACTCAATAACCAGTACTCAAACATCAACACGCGCGGCAATGAAGGCTTCTCGCGTTACAATGCCTTGATTGTGTCGCTTGACGGAAACAGCTTCCGCAACACAGGCATGCAGTTCACTGCCCATTACACCCTGGCCTCGGCGAAGGACAACCTCAGTTCCACTTTCAGTGAGGGAGCATTCAACACTAATTTGGGACTGACTAATCCCTACGATCCGAGCTTTGATTATGGGCCGGCGGATTACGATGTCAGGCATCGTTTTGTGGGCAGCTTGATCTGGCAGGTGCCCTTTGCGAAGAACAGCAGTGGTTTCGCCAAGGCTTTGCTCGATGGCTGGACGATTACGGGTATCTTTAACGCCCGCACCGGCACACCCTTCACTATCTTTGACGGAACCAACGCCAATCTTTCCAGTCCCAGGCTGGTGGCGAATGGACCGCTCCGGGTCAATGTCACTGACACAGGCAATGGCAACTTCTTCAACTACATTGACCTGACGGGTCAACCGGTGGGAGCGTTTGGCAATGCTATCTGTGGCGGCTGTTCAGACTTCGGTCCATACCCGTCAAACATGACCACGCGCAACCAGTTCCGCGGACCCGGTCTGTGGAACCTCGACGCCGGGGTGAGCCGCAACGTAAAACTGAATGAGCGGTATAGCCTTCAGCTTCGCGCCGAGCTCTTCAACGCGCTCAATCACGCGAATCTCTATATCGCGCCAGGCACGCAGGATGTCACCAGCGGTTTTGTCGGTGCCGTTAAAGGCGTAACGCCAAACGGAAACATCGAACGCCGCAACGTGCAACTTGCATTGAAGTTCATCTTCTGAGGTGAACACTTATTAACTGGCCTGCGGTTGGCGCATGGCGATAACAAACGGGAGAGCAGCCGATGTGCTCTCCCGTTCTTTTAGTGGATGAACCTGCGGTTTGCTAAAGGCAAAATGGTTGAAAAGCTATCGCGACGTTTTCTTTCGGGTTACTTTTCTGGAGCTTGCTTTAGCGGTCCGCTGCTTCGTTGGAGTCTGCTTGCTGCCGTTTTGTTTTGCTCGACTCATATCCTGGAGCAACTCTGAGAAATCAAAACCAAAAAGCTCCTTGATCTTGAGATTGAGCGCGGGCATGACGAAGCCCTGGCCCACCGTCGACAACTCATCGACCAGGCTGTCGGCGAAAGCCACGAGTTGCGACTGCTTGCCGCGTTTGGTGTTTTTGTGTGCATAACCCAACGTGTAACCGAGCGCGAATCCTGCCGAGAGCGCGCCCAGACTCCAAACGAGCGGTTCATTCTTAAACTGCTCGCGATAATCAAGCACTCCCGAGACAGTTTGTTTGGCTGAAGCAAACTCCTGCTCCACCGTCTCTTTGATTTCGCCGATGGTCTCTGCCAGCGACTCGCGGGTCAGTTCCATTTGGCGTTCGAGCTCGCGTTTAGTCAGCTCGCGATCGGTAGCTTCCGTGGTTGGCTTTGCGCGACGTGCGCGTGTTTCAGTAGACATATTCTTTGGTTCATTAACCGCCAAGTCGCCAGGGACGCCAAACGAAAAAAGACGGACCGCTAAATTTTTCCCTCACTTTGTCTGTTAACTTGGCGCGCTTGGCGGTAGGCCCTCCCTGGTTTTTATCCTTTCCCGGCCAGACTCTTTTTCAAAACAGACATCAGGTCAATGACTTTTCCTTCATCGCGTTTCTCGGTTTCAACCTCAACGATATTTTTCCGTTGACCGCTCTTCTTCTTGACCAGATTGAGCAGTCGCTCCGTTTGCTCATCCTCGAGCTTGCGCGGCGATAACTGTTTTTTCGACTTAGTACTAATCAGCTTCTCAAACTTGCGCACCATCGCCGGCGGCACTTTCGTTTTCGTAGGCAAGCCGACATCGGCGGGTGAACGCAGCTCGTCGGGAAAGCGCATTGTCTCGGCGCGTAAAATCCCGTGCTCGGCAAATATCGCCACCAGATATTCCTTGCCTCGCATAACAAACGTAGCAAGACCGGCCTTGCCCTCCTTCTCCATCGTCTCGGCGAGAAGTTTGTAAGCTTTTTCCGAACCTGCCGCGGGGGTCAGGAAGTAACCGCGCTCGAAATAAACCGGCGGGATCGAATCTGCGGGAACGAACGTTTTCAGATCTATGTCCCGCGACTTTTCCGGCGCCAGGCGATCCAGTTCATCGTCTGTGACCACCACATACTTGCCTTTATCGATTTCATAACCGCGCACCATCTGATCGGCGTCGAGCTGACGTTCGGTTTTCTCGGAATAGTATTTTCGCGCAAGCGGCTCGCCCTCGGGACTCAACATGCGCAAGGGCGCGCGACTGGTCTTGTTCGCCGGAAACAGGTTCACCGGCACACTGACGAGCCCGAACGTAAGCGTGCCCGACCAGAACGGACGCGGCCTCGACTGTTCGCCGTTTGCTTCACTACGTTCACTCGTTTTACTGGTTCGCCTCGTTGCCATTTTCTTTCGCGGTCCCCAGCGCAGAGCCGCGGGAGTCAGTCAGGAAAACACCCAAGCTGTTTTTCTCTGTGCATGCTCCGTGAACTCTGTGTCTCTGTGGTGAGTGTTGTTTTTGGTAGATCACCACAGAGACACAGAGCTCACCGAGATCGCACAGAGGGTCGACGGTTATTCCGACAGACTCGCCCCGTGTACTTATGCCGCGCGTTTCTCCTTTCTTAGCGACTGCAAACTCTTCTCCAATACGCTGTCGAGTGAAGAAGTCTTACGTTTCGATTTCACAGCGTGGAGGCGCGGCGCCTTACCTTTGGCCTTCTTCTCGATGAACTCCAGTACGCGCTCGCGGTATTCGTCTTTGTAGTCCTGCGCATTGAATTCGCCTTCCAGTAACGCCACGAGCTGTTTCGCCATCTCCAGTTCTTTTTGCGTCGGCGCTCTTCCGCCGGGCTTCGGCAAATCTTTCGCCGAGATCACTTCCTCGGCATTGCGCAACGTTACCAACACCAGATAGTCACCCTCAGCTCGCAGTGCGCCGACGTAAGTTTTATTCCGCATTACCCAGTGGGCGATGCCTTCGCGGTGGCGATTTTTGAGAGCTTCAACGAGGGCGAAGTAAGCCTTCTCATCGCCGTCGGGAGCGAGGTAGTAAGGCCGTTCATACCACTGCTGGCTGATAGCTTCGGGCGGGACAAACTCCGTGACTTCGATCTCGCGCGAAGGCTTGGGCTGGAATTGTTCTAACTCCTCATCGGTGAGCACCACAAATTTTCCAGGCTCGATCTCGTAACCTTTTTGAATTTCCTCAGCGGCCACTTCGTCGTTCGAGTCCGGGCTGACCATATGCTGTTTCACTCTCAGCAGATGTTTGTCGTCGAGAATGTGAAAGTGGACCGTGCGGTCAACCACGGCCGAATACAGTTTGACGGGAACCTTCAAAGAACCGACCTTCAGCACCCCTTTCCAGATAGCGCGAGCAGCCATTATTTTTTCGACACCTCACTTTTCGCTTCGCCTTCCTTAAAACAATCCGGGCAGAAAACCTCCAGCGTGGTAGTCACCTGCACACAGATTGGGCAGAGCGGACCATCACAGTCGACGCAACGAATTTCCGTGTGATATGCGTACGCCTGACTGCATGCCGGACACGTTTCCGTAGTGTCACTGAGCCACCAGGGCTGCATTCCCGGTGGAGTTTTTTGCGGCTTGGTCATGTTGGGAAATGCTAAGGCAGTTTCAGTTCCACAGCTTGATCTTGTCAGAACCGGGAGCGGTAGCGACCGGGCCTCAACTGGAGGTGCCTGTATTTCAGAACGATGCAACTCAGCGGCGATAGGTCTTTGACCTCCGAGACCCGGCCGCTACCGCTTCCGGTTCTGACAAGAGGCTTATTCGTAGCGGAGTGCTTCGATCGGATCGAGCGCGGCGGCTTTGCGCGCGGGGTAGTAGCCAAAGAAAATTCCGACGGCAGCGGAGAAGATCACCGAACCCACAATTGCCAGAGTGGAGATCAGCGTCGGCCAGCCCAATAGTCTTGGAATCGATGCGGAAACAACTATCCCAAGCACGATACCGATGAAGCCGCCGGTTAGACTCAGCACAATAGACTCAATTAGAAACTGGCTGCGCACTGCGGAAGAGCGCGCCCCAATCGCCATCCGAATACCAATCTCACGGGTTCGTTCAGTCACCGATACCAGCATGATATTCATGATGCCGATGCCTCCAACCAGTAACGACACGCTGGCAATGCAGGCAAGCAGGATCGTCATTGTGTTGTTGGTTTGGTTCGCAGCTTCAGCGATGTCCGTCATGTTGCGCACGGTAAAATCATTGGGCTCATTCGCTGTAAGTTTGTGTCGCTGTCGCAGCAGGTCCGTCATCTGCTGTTGGGCCGTGTAGGTTGCGTCCTGAGAAATTGCCGAAGCGTAGGCCACCTGCAAACGCGGGCTGCCGAGAATTTTTTTCTGCACGGTGGTGTAGGGAGCAAAGGCGATGTCGTCCTGATCGCGTCCCTGCTGGTCCTGGCCTTTCCGTGTCATCACACCAAGAACTCGGAACGGCAGGTTCGCTACTCTTAGTGTTTGTCCGATCGGATCCATTCCCGCAAAAAGATTGTCGGCAATGGTTTGTCCGATCACGATTACACGCCCGGCGGTACGCACGTCCGCATCGGTAAAGAAACTTCCGCTCTGTACCGTCCACTTGCGCACGTCCGGATATTGTTCGCTCACACCCTGAACGGACGTGTTCCAGTTCATGTTTCCCGATACCAGTTGCGATCTGGCGTTAACCGCCGGCGTAACCATGGAAACGCTTGGCACCTCGCGCTTAATCGCTTCGAGATCTTCAACCGTAAGTGTGTTGGTGCCGCTGTCCCCGGTACCGCTGCGTACCCCGCCCACGTTTTGAGCGCCCGCGCTGACGAAGAGAAGATTCGTGCCGATGCTCTCGATCTGGGCCTGAACGGAAGCTTGTGCGCCCTGCCCAATGCTCACCATTGCAATCACCGCGGAAACACCGATGATGATCCCGAGCATAGTCAGGATGGCGCGCATCTTGTTACGCACCAGGGCGCGAAAGGCCACGCGAATGATCATTGCTAAGTTCATAGTTCGCCTTTGATAGAACCTCTCCGCAGGTTTCGCAGATTACACAGGTTGGCAAAGACTTCAGATAGACGTCAGACATTCCTTGCAAAAACCCGGACGCCTATCCTGCTCTATCCATCTGTGTAATCTGCGAAAGCTGCGGACGCTTACGCTTCATCTTCCATAAGCTGGGAGCGCAGGCATCTTGCCTGCCGGCAAGGTGGTCACGAACGTTAAGGCAGACAGGATGCCTGCGCTCCCAGCTTAGTATCCGCGAAAGCTGCGGACGCTTATTCTTCATCTTCGTCCTCGATTACGGGTGGAAGATTTCTCAACTCCTCTGCCGCGTCGCGCTGGTTCTCAATTTGATAGTCCTTCTTGATCTTCCCGTCTTTGAAAACAACTACGCGCTGCGCATACTCGGCAATGTCAGGTTCATGCGTTACCAGCACGAGCGTGATGCCTCGTTCGCGATTGAGGCGCTGAAAAATTTCCATTACTTCGACTGAAGTGCGCGAGTCGAGATTACCCGTCGGCTCGTCGGCGAGGATCAGCGCCGGGTTATTTACCAGGGCGCGCGCCACCGCAACGCGCTGCTGCTGTCCTCCTGACAACTGATTCGGATGATTCTGTTCGCGACCGGTCAACCCGACCGCCGCCAGCGCTTCCATGGCCCGTTGATGTCGCTCGGCGTTAGCGACGCCCGCGTAGAGCATCGGCAGTTCAACGTTTTCGAGAGCCGAAGTCCGCGAAAGCAGATTAAAACCCTGAAAGACGAATCCGAGTTTCTGGCAACGAATGTCGGCGCGTTCATCTTTCGACATCTCAGAAACGTCCTGTCCGTCAAGAACGTATTGACCGCGCGTCGGTCGATCGAGACAGCCGATGATATTCATTGTGGTTGACTTGCCCGAGCCCGACGCTCCCATGATGGCGACGAATTCACCTTCGCGGATCGTCAGCGAAACTCCGCGCAATGCATGGACCTCAACGTCGCCCATCGTGTAGGTCTTATGAATGTGGTCCAACTGAATCACCGGACGAGCTTCAGGCTGCGGCGCGAGCGCGACAGCACTGATCGGTAATGTCTGTGATCCACTTACGACTGTTGCTGACATCTTTTCTCCATTTAACCTGAGCTTGCGGCTCGCTTAGTTGCGTCGGCCGCCGGTTCCAGGTGCGCCGGTGCGCGGCGCTCCGCCAAAGCCCGGCGCAGGCGTCTGACTGCTCTGGGCTTTAGCGGCGCTGGTTAGTGTTTGTCCGGTCACGACCAATTCGCCTTCCTGTAAAGTGCCTTCGAGAACTTCGGTCGACGCACCATCCGTCAACCCCACCTTGATCCGGCGCGACTGTAGCTTGCCGTCCTGGCCCATCACCCAAATCCTGCGCGTCTGCCCCTCGAGAACAGGAGCACTCGCCGGTGCAAACTGCCGTTCGCCATTCTGTTGACCCGCTTGCGGCGCAGTAGTTGAACCCGAGGCGGTGCCGGCGTTGTCAGCCAACTGTCTGCCCTGGCGACCGTTACCGCCCTGGCCCGCCTGCCCACCTGAACCTCCACCGCCGTTTGAGTTTTTGCCGACTGGTTGTCCCGAAGCGTCTGTCGGCGTAAATCGAAGCGCGGAGTTTGGAACTTTAAGTACGTTATTGCGTTCGTCAATCATGATTGTCAGGTTAGCGGTCATGCCCGGCTTTAGTTTCTGATCCGGATTATTGACATCGATCACCACGTTGTAAGTAACGACGTTTTGCACGTTCTGCGGATTGAGCCGCATCTGCTGAATTTTTCCATCGAAGTCTTTGCCGGGAAATGCATCGACGCTAAACCTAACTGACTTCGCCTGTTCGACGACACCGATATCCGCTTGATCGATGTTGGCGATAACTTGCATCTGCGTCAGATCTCCGGCGATGGTGAATAGAGTTGGCGCTGAAAGACTGGCCGCGACTGTCTGGCCCACGTTCACGTCACGCGAGACCACGATGCCGTCGATCGGCGAGGTGATTGTCGTATGGGCCAGGTTCACTTCGGCGAGACGTAGCGCGGCCTCTGCCTGCTGCACCTGCGCCTGGGCTTGCTGCACCTGCGCTTGAGTTTGTTGCACCTGGGCCTGCGATTGCTGCACTTGCGCTTGCGATTGCGCGACTCCCGAACCGGCTGAAGATTGTTCGCTTAGTATCGCCTGATTCACCTGGGCCAAGGCCTGGTTGTAACGAGCCTCCGCAGTTTTGTAAGCGGTGGTTGCCAGGTCGTAATCCCTTTGCGCGATCACGCCGCTCTTCATCAAATATTCCTGCTGCTTGAGAAATGCGAGGGCATCGTCAAGCTGCGCCTTGAGCACTGCCTGGTTGGCTTGGGCGCTGGAAACCCCTGACTGGTTATTCTGCACCGTCGATCTTGCGGCAAGCATCTTGGCTTGCGCATCGCTAACACCGGCGCGCGAACCGGCCACGCCGGCAATCGACTGCTGCAAACCCGCGCGCGCCTGTTGAAGATTCGCGCGCGCCTGATCGACCTGTGCTTTGGAAACTGACGGATCGAGTTGCGCGATGACCTGGCCTTTTTTGACCGTGGAATTGAAATCGGCGTTGAGCGCTGAGAGCGTTCCGGACGCTTGACTGCCAACCTGCACGGTCGTCACCGCTTGAAGTGTTCCGGTTGCAGTGACGGTATTGCGCAGGTTCCCGCGCTCGACCTTCGCGGTTAGGTATTGCGGCGCGCTCGATTGGTTTCCCCAATAGTAATACGCAGCCACCCCGAACACTGCCAGAGCGGCGCCGCTCAGCATCAGTTGTTTCTTCGCGCCCAGCAGCCTTTTCCAAAATACGCTTATCCAGTTTGCTGCTCGCGTTGTATCAATGCCACTCACCGGCAGACGCTCTTTAATGGTTTGACTCGACATATACCTACCTTAGCAACGGTAATTTCAATTTGATTACGCCAGTTTGATTACGCCAGTGAGTTAGACACAGCAAACAGCATTCCGGTTACAAGATAGTTACTGAAAATACGACGGCGGGATCGCAAAATTTTGGAGTGCGGTGACCTGTCACCGCTTTCGTCTTCGGCGGCTTGACGCCGCAGTTTTTGCAAAGGTGGAGAGAAGCGAGCCCAGGCCGCGACAGGTCGCAGCCGGCCAACGCGCTGACAGGTCGGCGCACTCCAAAGTGCTTGAGTCTCCCTGTAACCGTTCTACGGATTACGGTGTCTTACGAGTCGGGAGGCTAATAACGGCCCTCCATCAGAAATTCAATTAACCAGGAGTAAGAAAGAACAATGAAAAAATTAGGAAAGTTTAAGACGCTGACTATCGCCTCCCTGTCGGCCGTTGCTTTAGCGGCGCCAATTGCTTATGCGCAATCAACCACCACCGGCCAGGAAACTCAGCGGGTGGAGCGTGGGGAAGGCCATGGTCACGGCAAAGGCTGGGGCAATAAAGAAGGTCGCGGCGGACGCGGCGAAGGCCGGGGCTGGGGCGGCGAGCGCGGCATGATGTTCAGAGGCATTGACCTGACTGAGGATCAGAAAACTAAGATGAAACAGATCGGTCAGAGTTTCCGCGAACGCACGCAGTCGCTGCATCAGGAGCTCCGGTCCAAGCGGCAGGAGTTGCGCCAAGCGAGCGAGGGCGGTACGTTCAACGAAGCGTTGGCCACTCAAAAGCTGCAGGAGTCAGCGAGCCTCGAGGCGAAACTGATGGGCGAGCAGTTTAGAATGCGTCAGGAGATGCAGTCGGTGCTGACGCCGGAGCAGAAAACCCAACTGGAACAGAAGCGCGCCGAGTTTAAGGCTAAGAGAGCCAATCACGGCGAGCGGAAAGTTCAGTAACTAAACAGTAAGAAGCTA
>DASYMB010000297.1:0-5429 GCA_036009285.1 Pyrinomonadaceae bacterium
TAACGGGCACAACCAGAATAGGACTGGCGTGGAGCGTTGTCAATTATTATCCGATCTAGCCGCGGCTTTGCTCACACGTCAGAACCACCTGCGTTAGTGGGTGGCAGTCCACCCATTGCCACCCGCTAACGTAGGTGGTTCTGACTACTTGTCCATGAACTGCCGTTGCCAAAGCTCGAGCGTCAGCAACTGAAAGACCTGGAGATTTAGATCTTCGCGGCCGGAAAGGTTGACGTTGATCAAGCGCTTCACTTCCTCGGGCCGAAACAGACCGCGCTTCCTGATCACTTCCTCCGACAACAACTCTGTGACCAGCGGCCTCAGCGCGCCGCGCAGCCACGAGCGAATAGGCGCGCCGAAGCCGGCCTTCTTTCGCCACACCACGTCATGCGGTAAAACTTTTTCCAGCGCCCGCTTCAGAATGTATTTCCGTTTGAAGCCCCGCAGTTTTAGTTCGGGCGGCATGCGCGCGGCAAACTCGATCATCCGGCGATTAAGAAACGGCACTCTAACTTCCAGGTTCGCGGCCATCGAAGTTTTGTCGGTAGTTATCAGGTTCAAACACGGCAGAAATGTTTTTAGATCGACATAGAGCAAACGATTCAAGGGCGCGGCCCCTTTGGCGCGCGCGAAATATCGACGATGGACCGCGTAGGCATCCATTCCGTTTGTCGCCGCGCGCATCTCATCGGAATAAAGTTGCCGCTTCGCTTCATCGGTGAAGTAAGTGCCGTATCCCAAATATCGTTCTTCAAAGCCCAGTCCCGCGCTGCGCGCAAACTTCTTAGCGTTGCGCAACGGCGCAGTAAGTTTTCCCGGCATCCCGCCGGGGAGCGCGTGCGCGATCGTCTTCATTAATGGACGGCGCAGCATTGACGGCACTGGATCAAACGCTCCCGCAATCTTCATGGCCAACTGTCGCGGGTAACCCGCGAACACTTCGTCGCCGCCCATGCCTGACAACATCACGCGCAGCGTTTCGCGCGCGGCTTGCGAAACCAGGTAGCTCGGTATGGCCATGTCGATGGCAGGCTCGTCCATGTGATAGACCAGCTTTGGCAGCAACTCAGCCACCGCCGGTTGCAACATGATTTCGTGGTAATCCGTGTCGAGGTGCTGATTCACTCGCCGCGCCCAACGGACGTCGTCAGGAATAATGTCGTAACGCAAATCTTCGGCTTCGATTCCGACGGTGTAGGTGGAAACTCGCCGCCCGCTGCTATGACGTTTCATCATGGCAACGATCCCGGAAGAATCGATTCCGCCGGACAGAAAAGATCCGAGCGGCACATCAGCTACCATTTCCATGTTGACTACGCGATCGAGCGTTTCGAGCACCTGTTCCTGCCACCACGCTTCGCTGCGCCCTTTCTCGATGTTGTCAAAGGAAACATCCCACCACTCGTTGAGTTTGATTTCATCGTCGTGAAAGGTGAGGGCATGGGCCGGAGGCAGCGTCTTTATCCCGCGAAACAAGGTATTCGGATCGGGAGCCCAGAGGAATGTTAGAAACTGATTCAGCGCTTCCGGATCAAGCGCACGCTCAACCAACCCGCTGGCGAGTATCGCCTTAACTTCCGACGCAAAAATGAACGACCCCGGTTCGCCACCCTTCGCCGGCAGGTAGGCGTAGTAGAGCGGTTTGATGCCGACGTGATCGCGCGCGAGTGTGAGCGTGCGCAGTTGATTGTCCCAAATTGCAAAATGAAACATGCCGTTGAGACGCGGCAAGCATTCTTTACCCCACTCCGCAAAGGCGGTCAGGAGGACCTCGGTGTCGGTCTCCGTTCTAAAGACGTGGCCCTTATCCTTCAGTTCTTCCCGCAGTTCGCGATAGTTGTAAATCTCGCCGCCAAACGTAATGGCATAACGACCGTCGGCGGAAAACATGGGCTGGTGGCCCGCCCGGCTGATGTCAATGATTGCCAGACGGCGATGACCGAAACAGGCGCGACGTCCCGAGTCGTCAATCGCCGGCGAAGTCCAAACGCCTTCATCGTCACGACCACGATGCTCGATCGTTTGTAACATGGCGCTCGTCAGGCGCTCGGGATCGAGGCTGATTAGTCCGGCAATTCCACACATGGTCAAAGACAGTGAAGGGTGAAAAGTGATAAGTGAAGAGTAGGAAGCGTCTCTTATCACGAGCGCTGGTTTACCACTCTTTACTTTTCACTCTTTACTCTTCACCTTTCACTTTCGTTGGCTGTCCTGTTCGTAACGAGTCCCAAATGCGAAAGGTAGCTCGCGTCGTAGCCTCGAGTTCCTGGAGAGTGATGGGCGCCTGCTTGCCTTCGGCAACAACGGCACACGCCACGCGCGTTGCTTCAGCCTGCCCCTTGTCCTGTTGACGGAGCGTCTCCTTTTTCTCGCGACCGTCGGCGTATAACCTGGCGCCACGAAAATCTTCAATGACGAAAGTTTTTCCTTCACCGAAGATCTCGATGTGTTCCTTGGGCAAACTGCGATCACCTTCTGCCAAGTAGGCAATTACGCCATTTGATCCGTCGGCGAATTGAAGTGTGATGAAGACCGAATCTTCACTAACTGCATTTCCTATCGCGGCGACTGATTCCGCGTAGACACTTTTTGGCGCGGCGCCGGTAAAGAATTGCATCAGGTCGATGAAATGGCAGACCTCGCCGATGATCCGTCCGCCACCCTCTGCCCTGTCCTGGGTCCAATGCTCGCGCGGAATGCGGCCGGCGTTCACACGATAAACGATGGAAAGCGGCGACTGGCGATTCCGAAAAATCTTGTTCGCCTTAACTGCGAAAGGTGAAAAGCGCCGGTTGAAGCCAACCATCAATTGTCCTTCAGCACGCGAGGCCGCTTCGAGCACGCTATCCAACTCAGCGTCGTCGAGCGCGAGCGGCTTCTCTACGAACACGTGTTTACCACGCTCGAGCGCGCGCCGCGCCAGCTCCGCATGCGACCCATGTCGCGTAGCAATGACAATTAAGTTCGACTCCGTATCTTCAATCACGCTGTCTGCGTCAGAAAGAAAACGCGCGAAGCCAAACTTCGTGCCGACGTCTCGCGCTGAAACGCCTGAAGCCGAGGCTATTGAACAAAACTCGACGCCCGCTGTTTTGAAGTTTGGCAATAGAACTTTTTGCGCGTAGCCCCCGGCGCCAATCAAGCCAACGCCCACGCGTCCCGACCGCGTTGACGTTCGCCGAACGGCCGGTTGGTTTTCAATGCGGCGACTTACTTCGCCTGCGGTATCGTAATTGAGGACGACGGCAAGATAGTTTTCGTTTAGTCCGCCGGAAATCAGTTCGTAGGCGCGCACGGCGTTCTCGATGGAGAATCGATGCGTGATGAGCGGCTTCACATCAATGCGGCCCAGCGCCAGCAGGTCGAGAAAGGCTTCGATGTTCCGGCCTTCGGTCCAACGCACATAGGCTAGCGGGTAGTCGTGTCCGCGCTGTTCGTAATCAGGATCGTGGCGACCGGGACCGTAAGACAGCGATACTTTCAACGTAAGCTCGCGCTGATAGTACACATTGCGCGGCACGTTCATTCCCACCATCCCCACGGTAACCACGCGCCCCTTCAAGCGTGAAATCTCGCCGGCTAATTCAATTGGTTCGTTAGACGCGGTAGCCGCCGCGATGATGCAAGCATCGGCGCCGCGTCCTATGGACCAGGCCTTCACCTGCTCGATCGCGTCGTCAGGAACACAGCCGGCCTCGGCTCCTGAAGCAAGCGCTAGTTGAATGCGCGCTTCGTCAAGGTCAATTCCAAAAACTCGACAGCCATTCGCTTTCAAGAGTTGCGCAGTAAGCTGGCCCACCAGACCAAGCCCGATAACTACTACTGACTCTCCCAGCGTCGGCTCCGCGAGACGCACGCCTTGCAGGGCGATCGCGCCCACCGTTCCGAAGGCCCCTTCTTCAAAGCTCAACCGATCCGGCAAACGCACGCATAAATTTTGCGGCACGGAAATCACTTCCGCGTGAGCTGCGTAGTCAGTGCCGGCACAAGCCACGCGCTCTCCCGGATGAAACGCGGTCACGTCTTTTCCAGTCTCGATAACTATGCCGGCAGCGCTGTAGCCGACCGCGTGCGATTGATCGAGCTTGTCGCGCACGCCCTCAAGTGCTTGCACGATGCCGTCAGTCTTAACCTTCTCCCAAACTTTGCCGATGAGCTCGGGCCTCTCTCGCGCTTTGCCTAACAGGCCCTTCTGTCCGAGCTCGGCCAGCGCGCGCTCGGTGCCCGCACTGATCAGCGATGCCGCCGTGCGAACCAGCACCCGGCCAGGCTGCACCGTAGGCACCGGAACGTCAGCGACAGTGCCTTCGCCGGTTCTCAAATTTTGCAGCAACTGCTTCATCGACTTAGTTCACAACCTCATTAACCTGCCGAGAGATCATCCACAGATTTCGCAGATTACACAGATAAGAAATGAACTCACTCAGAATGGGCCGGGGCGTTCGGGTTGTCCATTCTGATTCCTGAGTTCTGGCAATCTGTGGAATCTGCGTAATCTGCGGATTACCGTCCTTTCTTCGCGGCTAAGGTTTCTTCAATCAAACTCGAAACCCACTCAGCGCGCGCGTCCCAGGTTCCACCGACGACGGCTGCCTGCCTCGCTTGCGCGGCCGCGGGATCGTTTTCGTTCAATGCTTCTTCAACCAGACGAAACCAATCATCGTGGCTGCGCGCGATCCTGAGCACGTCGCTCATCGATTCATACTCCGGCAGCGGCGAGATAACCACCGGCAATCCGGTTGCCAAATACTCGCGTACCTTTATCGCCGAACCATAACTCGTAAACGAATGCGCAGTGTCCCACGGCAACACGCAGACATCAAAACCCGCCGCGTAGTTCGGCAGGTTTTGATAAGCCACCGGCGGCAGGAAATGCGTATTCGGCAGAGCCTCAATCTCCACGCCGCGAGACTTATTACCAATGAAGATCCACTGCCAATCGGGACGCTCCACCGCGGCACGCTTTATCAGTTCCTGATCGACCAGCCACGGCTCTATGGCGCCGAAGTATCCCAACCGCGGCCCCGGAATACGCCCGACCGTCTCCGCAATTGTCAGGTTGCCTGCGCCCACTTGCGACCAGTGTTCAAAATCGACCGCCTGCTCCAACAGAAAAGAGCGTTCACGACCGTGCTCGGCTTCCGCCAGCAATTTTTGGCCTGAATAAAAAACGATATCCGCTTTATCGATTGCGCGTTCATGCAACTTCCTGATCGTCCGGAGGTCGGTCGCATGGTCCATCAGGTTCGCATCATACTTGTCCGATACCTGATAGATCACCAGCTGCTCATCAAACTCGCCAATCATGTCCGCCGCCGTGGGAATCGCGATCCAAAGAATCGGCCGCGACAGACCTTTTTGTTTGGCCAGCCGACCGATCTGCATGGCGAGCAGCTTGCGGTTTGCGGCGCGCGCAATGCGGCTGCCGA
>DASYMB010000298.1:0-3448 GCA_036009285.1 Pyrinomonadaceae bacterium
AAATTGACCGCCCCATTTGCGAGATCGTCAGACGCCAAGCTGCGGAGCGGAATCTCAAAATAATAAGGAACTCGTCAGCGCGTGTGAGAGCCTACCTGCCCTGATGGACACACTAACTACGATCGATATGAATTTCTCCGCGGCGTTGCGGCAGGAGGTTGTCGAGGTGGTGGCGGACCCGACTTCCGATCACGCGCTGTTGGAAGCCACGCGCATCGGCGATGAAGACGCCTTTGCGGAACTTGTGAGCCGCTATCGTAATCCGATTACGAGTTACATCTATCGCATGACTAACGATTACGACGGCGCGGTTGATCTGGCACAGGAAACCTTTGTAAGAGTTTATCGGGCCGCCGACCGTTATCAGACGACTTATGCGTTTTCGACTTACATCTATCGCATTGCGACGAATCTTGCGATTAGTGAACTACGCAAGCGCAAACGACGCAAGCTGGTGTCGTTGACCGGGTTCTTTCAATCAAAGGATGGCGCCGAGCCTCAGGAGTTTAATCCTGCCGACAGCAAGCCACTCGCCGACACGGAACTGGTGGATGCCGAACGCCGTCATGCGGTGCAGCGAGCTATAGGCACGCTGCCGGAAAAGTATCGGGCGCCCTTGATCCTTCGCGATGTAGATGGAAAAAGTTATGAAGAAATTTCGCGCATCCTGGAGACCAGTGAAGGGACAGTAAAGTCTCGCATTAGCCGGGCGCGCGGCTTTTTGCGGGAGAAGATGAGTGCATATCTCTGAGGAATACTATGAGAAATATGAATTGCCGAAACGTGCGGCGTGAAATCGATGAGGCGGGACCGGGCGACTTGCTCGGTGCTGATTTGAACGCACATCTCGAGGGTTGCACGGCTTGTGCAAAGCTTTCCCGCGAACAGAGTAAGCTGCAGACGATTATTTCCAGCCTCGGGACCGTCGAGGCGCCTGGCGATTTTGAGTTTCGCCTTCGCGCTCGCCTGGCGCGGGAAAAGCGCGGGACAGCACAGCCTTTTGCGCTCGGTAATTTCTCGTTTGGTCTCCGTTCCGCAACCGGGGCGGCGCTACTGCTGCTGATTGGATCCGCGTTTCTTTTTGTTAGTTTAAAGAGTCGGATGGAAAATTCCGGGACGGGCCTGCAAGTCGCGTCGCAGCCGGCGACGACCTCGGGAGTAAAAGTAAATGCACCTCCGGCAGCGGTAGAGCCGAACGCGGATCCGACTGATGCAGTCAAAACCAACTTAGCATCAGATAAAGAGGGAACGCAGAGGCCCCGCCGACAGGCAAGAAGCGAGGTTGCCGCTTACGTCGCTTACAAGAGGAGCAATCGCATCGGCACTCGCGAACTAAGCGGTACGCAGGCGCCGGTAATGAGGCGCGACGATCAGCTTGCTGCAACCTACCCGACCGCCGCATTCCCAATCGACGCTTCATACCAATCGCTAAAGGTTTCAGTAGACGACGGCCGCGGCGCTTCGCGCACGATTTCGTTGCCTACAGTTAGTTTCGGATCGCAGCGAGCTTTGTCGCAAAGCGCCTCTCCTTTGATGGCATCGTCAAGAGGTGTCTGGTAAGCGCCGGGGAATCGATGGGATTTAGAAGTTCTAAACCAGCGAAGATTTAAACAAGCATGAGAGCATCTAAGAAAATCAATTTGTTCAAACGCGCGGTCCCGGTCGTCGTCATCATTGGCATGTTGGCCGTTCAGGCGGCGGCCCAGGTAAAGACAGAAGCACCGTCGCCGTCGCCCGAACTACGAAAGACCATAACTGCTACAACGGTCAACCGCGTAATCCTCGAGAATAAACCGGCTGCGCCGCAGGTGGTGACGATTCTCCACACGCTTAACGGTCTTAAGGTTTTTCGTTTATTAGTCCGCTCGAAGGAGCAAGTCGAAGCGATTGAAAGACTGGATCAGGCTTTTAAGATCGCGGGTGAGGTTCATGTAAATGTGATTGCCGGACTCGCTCTTGACGATGGTCATACCATCGCCGCGTGGTTACCGGAGGCGGAAGCGGAGATGCCGCCGCGGGCAATTGGTTTTGGTCCCAGAGCGCCGGCGCCGCCCAGAGTTCCGGCCCCAAGTCCACCCGTTAAGGGCCAGCCGTCTCCGACGATGGCGCCGATGGCGCCTCTACCAGGCTTGCCTTCGGTTAACTTCGTAGGAAATCTTCTTGAGCCCGCCGATCTTCGGGTGATTACTCGAGACGGCAAGCGCATCCTGGGCCATTACGTTGGACTCGACGGGCTGACCGGGTTGTCACTGATCACACTGACCAACGGTAGCGTGCCACAAACGGTCGATTCAAAAGAAGAAGCAATAGTAGTAGGTCAACAACTGCGCGTGATTGGACCGCAGCCGGCGCCAGGCTCTGAAACCGGCACCCGGACTCCCATGTACATTCGCATCGGCGAGACGGAAGCGATCGTCGTCAACGTCATCCGCTCGCCTTCGGGTGGTATTGCGCGCGTCAAGATCAAGTCGGCAAAGTTTTCTCCGGCGAACATCGGCGGAATTGCGATCAACGATAAAGGCGAGACACTTGGAATTGTAGACGGCGTCGAGGGTGATGCGGCTACGATCGTTCCCGTGGCCCTGGTGCGCCTGGCCGCTAAGCGAGTGATGGCGCGACAAGCAAGCGTGCCGCGGCCGTGGTTGGGAATTCGGGGCGAGCCGATCGGATCCCTTTCACTCGAAAAGATTCAGCGCGTTGGTTGGGAGTTGCAGCGCGCTCGCGCCTTGGCTGACAAACGACAGGGAATCCTACTCACGTCCGTGGCGCCTGGAAGTCCGGCTGCGCTCGCGAAACTAAAACCCGGCGATGTCATCCTGAGTGTTAACAATGGATTTATTCGAAACGCGGAAGAGTTTTCGTGGCTGCTCGACGAGGCGGATCGGGAAAGTCCGACTCTCTTTACGATAGCACGTCCCGGCAACGATGTTTCCGAGTCGATGGAGATCAAACTCAGCGAGTCGCCCGATCCGTTTTTCGGGTTGAAAAAGTTCGAGGAGCATATTCCGAAATACAAGCCGGTGGCCGAGGGACTGGAGACAATCGCCCTTAAGCCAAAGGTCGCCTCGCGCTTTTTCGGTTCCACTGGCGGACTACTGGTGGTTTCGGTGCAGCCATCAACCGACGCATACAAGGCGGGGCTGCGCGCGGGCGATGTCATTGAATCAATCGACGGTCAGCCCGTGTACTCAGGCGGCACGACGATGATGCTGCCGAAGACTCCGGGCGCGCGTTCGAGTTGTATCGTCGTGCGAAACAAACACAAAATGACTCTCACATTTCAGTACTCGACTAATCATTATTCGAACACGCCCTGACGCCCTTTAGAGTGCGGTGACCCGTCACCGCTTTGGCCTACGGCGGCTTGACGCCCTGTCTTTGGAAGGATTCAGGTGTTCAGACTGTGACAGGTCGCAGCCGACCAAAGCGCTGACAGGTCAGCGCACTC
>DASYMB010000299.1:0-2818 GCA_036009285.1 Pyrinomonadaceae bacterium
TAGACGGTGGGGGCGTTGTCGTCTCTCTTTTGCGCGATCATTTGCCGGGCAACAGCCAGGTACTCCGGCGCCAGCACGTCCACAATATTCATCCGGATAGCTTCTTCGCGACTATAGCCGGTGATCTTTTCGCCGGTTCTATTTATTGAAGTGAAGTTTCCGGAGAGCGTGTGCGTGTAGATGATGTCGTTGGCGTTCTCAAACAGTTCACGATAGCGTTGTTCGTTTTCCTGCAGGGCCGTCTGTGCTTTCCGGTTTTCAGTAATGTCTGTGGCAACGCCGATTGCGCCGACTACTTTATTAGCGTCGTCCGTAAGTGGGGTGTAACGCGTTTCAAAAGTCAGGTCGCCAATGCTCATGGCTTCGGTGAAAGCTTCACCGCCGAGTGCGCGTCGGGCACTCTCGAGCACTGCAGGGTTGTCGCGGTAGATATCGAAGATAGATTGACCGACCACCTCGCCGGATTTCAAACCCAGTGCCTTTAGTCCTTCACCTTCCGATAAGGTAAAGACTCCGCTCCGGTCGAGTGAGAAGATGACGAGCGACGCGCTGCCCACCACCATGCGCAGTCTGGCTTCAGTTTGCCGTAATGCTTCGCGACCGCGGCGACGCTCGGTGACATCACGGATGATGGCCTGAACTGCGGGCTGCCCGCGATACACGAAAGGGATTGCGGCGACTTCTACGTGGATGACCTCGCCATTGAGCTTGATGTGCTTCTGTTCATTCAGCTCCGTTGACGCGCCTAGTTCTTCAACCTCGCGCATGCGACGTCTGACCATATCCTGCGAGTCTGGATGGACCATTTCCAATACCGGTTTGCCGATCAGCTCTTCAGGACTCGATGCGCCCCAAAGGCGTTGCGCCGCTGGGTTAACGTAAACGAATTTTCCTTTGCTATGAACGATGACACCTTCGGGCGAGAGTTCTACCAGGCGCCGGTAACGTTCTTCACTTTCTCTTAACGCGGCTTCGGCAAGGTTTTGGTCGGTGATGTCGCGGAGAACGCCGCGAATTCCTGTCGCGCGCCCCTCTCGATCGCGTTCGATGGTGATCACACCTTCAAGGCAGCGACCGTTTTCTTCCGCATCCTTGAGCGAGTATGTAGATCGCAGCGGTGAATCAATCGCTGCTTTGCGCGTTTCCTCGATATCGCGGGACGCCGCCTGCTCACCGATTAACTTGCGGAGATGACCGCCAATGATCTCCTCTGAAGACTTGCCAAAAAATTTCGCCCCTGCAACATTGATGCTGGTCATATTGCCGTCCATGTCGCGCGTGTAGATGATGTCGGCCGCATCCTCCACGATTTCTCGATAATGCTTCTCTACGCGACGACGCTCGGCGAGCCTGGCAACCTTAACCAACAACTCTTCATTGCGAAACGGTATGTTGAGGTAATCGTCGGCGCCGGCAGTCAATCCTTCGATGCTGTCTTCCACAGCATTGCGTAATCCACTGATCAGCAGGACCGGAATGTTAGCCGTTCGAGGTCCTTGTTTGATCTGGCGGCAAAGCTGAATACCGTCCAGCACTGGCATTACTACATCGCTAATGACTACGTCAGGTTCAAAGGATTTGACGAGCGCGAGGGCGCGGCCACCATCCGCGGCTGTGACCACTTCGTACCCCTCATTCGCGATCAGTTCGGCGAGCAGGGCGCAAACCTTTTGATCGTCATCAACAATCAGCACCCGGCACTTTTCTGAAGAAGGTTTGATCATCTGGTAGGGAGTTCGTTCTGAGGAGTGAATAGCTGCGCGGAGATAGTTCTGTCGAAATTAGGCGAGTAAAGCTGCTTAGTTCTTTCTCTTTTGTTAGGAAAACTTTGCGAGGCCCGAGATTAAAAGGAAGACGATTCACTAACCGCCCGGGAAGTATAACAAAGTTGGCAAGAGTTTGTCATGGGATAAATCGTCGGTAAAAGTCGATTTTACCCCATGAAATAGGGTGTCTTGGCTTTTAGTTATGGGTAGGAGCGCCTTCGGGAAGGCAATTCTCGATCAATGGACTTGGCGAAGTAACCCGGACGGTAGTTGAGTTTCAGCTTCTGTTTGCGCAACTCCGGATCAACCACCTCGATCTGGATCTTGCGGTATGAACCATCGCGGGCCTTGTTTGAAGGTGAGTAGGCTACCAGATACTGCTCGCGGAGGTCGCGTTGAATCTGCATAAACGCGCTCCTTAACTCGCTCTCGCTGCGCGGAAAATAAGCTCGCCCGCCAGTTTGTTCGGTAATCTTTCTGAGCGAACCCTCGTCGACGCCACCCTGATAACTATCACCAATCCCAATCGCATAGATAAGCGCGTCGGCCTTTTGGGCGCGTTCAATCGCTTCGTGCATTTTCACCTGGCTTATGGTGTCCTCGCCGTCAGTGAGCAGGATGATAGTGCGACGCGTGTTGTCGGCAGAGAGCCCCAGGAGTTCGTTAGACGATGCCCAGACAGCATCCCAGATTGCGGTGGAACCCGCCAGCATTTGATTGGTGTCCGATATCGGCGGCGTGGTACCGACGACGACACCGCCGCCGATGTAGCCGGAAGGCGGCACGAATTCCACGCGATCAATAGCCTGGCGAAGGCGGCTTAGATTTCCCGTGAACCCTTGTTCCAGCGTAACGTCTCCGGTAAACGAAACGATCGCTGCCTCGTCTCTATCGGGACGCATCACAGCTTCAATGAATGAACGCGCCGCGGCTTTCTCGTCCGGCAGAGTGCGTTCTTCCGAACGGCTGGTATCGATCAGAATCGCAATCGAAAGCGGCAGATCGATGTTAGTTTGAAAAGTGAATATCTCCTGCGCCTGGCCGTCTTCCAG
>DASYMB010000300.1:0-11812 GCA_036009285.1 Pyrinomonadaceae bacterium
ACGACTCAAGGCAGCACCGCCGCCGTCAACGCTTCATGAAGCGTGCGCTGGCTTACTTCACCTACATACCGCGTCGGGCGGCGGCGGAACAGCGAGTGGAGCAGTTGTTCGCGACCCGCGGTCACGTGCTTATCAACGGTTTCGAATTGTCGACGCGCTTCCCGTTTGGCTTCTTCCGATTTCGCCGGCGGCTGCGGGCGCGAAATGTGGACATCGTCGTTTATCCGAAACCTCAAACTGTCGGGGACGAGCTGCATCTGCTCCCGACTTACGCGGGTCGCATGGCCTCCGCGAGACGCGGGGTGGGCCAGGACCTTTTCTCGCTTCGCGATTATCAACCGCAGGACGATCTGCGTCACATCGATTGGAAGGCGACGGCGCGTTCGCGAAATCTAACCGTGCGTGAATTCACTGCCGAGGACGAACGGCGCATCACCATTGTGCTCGATACGCGAGATCTGTCCGCGGTCGATAAAGAAAATTTTCTGCCACGGTTTGAGGCGGGGATAGTCCAGGCTGCTTCCCTTTTGAAACACTTCGTAGACGAACGCGCGGATGTGCGATTAGTGTTGCGAGACGACCTCGGGCGTTATGGCAGCGGCCTGAAGCACCTCTACGAATGCCTGCGCCGGCTTGCGCTCGTGAGTCCGCAAAAGCAAAACGGTGATGTGGAACTTTCGACTTCGCTCAGCGAACCTCTGGTCTTCAAGGACGACAATGCGTTTGACGAGGACTACGCAATTGTTCTGACCACCGCCAGCCCCGGTTCCATTCCGCCAAAGATTTGGCGGGCCTCGCATGTGATCTACGTCTGACTTGTGTAAAGCAAACTGTTAGTTGACGTCGCGCCGAATGCATTCGGGTTGAAGGACGACGAACCCACGCAAACTAACAGTTTGCTTTACATTTTTCCGCAGACTGCTACACGGGGATGCTATAGTGAACCGTCTTGCATCCCGCCTCAGCAAATTTCTCTACCAAATTTTTAGTCGGGAGAAACACCTGATGGCCACGCTCGCTGCAGCCAGTGAATCAGATCCAACGCACACTTATTCGCCCCTGACACTCAAGCTCGTCGCCGCCTGTTTCTTTCTGTCAGGGGCAACGGGGCTCGTCTACGAAGTGCTTTGGGCGCGAATGCTCGGGCTCGTTTTCGGGGCGACGACGCTGGCGGTGAGTACTGTGCTGGCCGCATTCATGGGAGGCCTCGCGCTTGGCAGCGCACTCTCAGGACGCATAGGCGCAAGCGTTAAGCGCCCGGTACGCGCCTATGGTTTGCTCGAAATCGGCATAGCTCTTTACGCGCTCGCGGTGCCTCTTCTTTTTAGCCTCGTCGACAATCTCTACGCCGTAATCTGGCAGCAATTTCATCCGGGATTTTTTGCGTTTAGTCTATGGCGCTTCCTGCTTTCCTGCATTATGCTGCTCGTGCCCACAACGCTGATGGGCGCGACGCTCCCGCTGCTCTCCGCCGCGCTATTGCGTTCCGCTGGTCCAACTTCGACCTCGATAACCAGGCTCTACACTCGTAACCTTGCCGGCGCGATCTGTGGCTGCGTCGTCGCCGGATTTTTGTTGTTACCAGTCTTTGGTGTGCGCGCCACGATCTATATCGCCGCAGTTATCAACATACTAATCGGCCTGGTAACCATACTCGCTGACCGGAAAATTGAAACTGCATTCACTGAGACTGGGGGCGCCTCATCCGCATCAAGCGACGAGTTAACTCCAGGCGCGATTGATTCTGACAACCCCCGTGAGGTAGCAGTTGACGAAAGCGAACGAAACGCGCGCGGTCCCGGTAAAAACGTCCAAGCAGTCGAGTCGAGCAATAACATTAGCGATTCGTGGTTTTGGCTCACGTGCGCTTTTATTTCCGGATTCGTAACCATCAGCACACAGGTCGCCTGGACCCGCATGCTGACGATGATCATCGGCTCGAGTACTTATGCCTTCAGCATCGTGGTGGCTCTTTTTCTCGTTGGTTTATCGGGCGGCGCCTACGTGGTTACGCGCGGAAATTTTTCATGGAAACTTCGAGAGACGGTGCTGCGCATCGAGTTATTCACTGCCGCCAGTCTCTATCTCAGCCTAGTCGTGGCTAATAAACTTCCCGGACTGTTGGTTACAACCGGCCTGCGTTTACAGATCAGTAGTTGGAGCGGACTGCTTACGCTGCAGATTCTCTCAGTCGCTCTTCTGATTCTTCTTCCGGCATTCCTGATGGGGATGGTCATGCCCCTCGTGCTCGTTTGGGCCGGCACCAACCTCCGGAACACAACCGTTCAACTTGTTGGCCGCAGTTACGCGGTGAATACGATTGGGGCCATCGCCGGAGCGTTTGGAGCCGGGTTTGTTTTGATTCCCAGATTCAGCACGCGCTTTACAATCCTGTTCGCCGCCGCGTTGTGCATCATCGTTGCCGGAGTGGCATATCAGCCGAAAGCGGATGCTCGCGAACGCGATCTTCAGAAAGGTCTGGCGGTGGGCTTAACCCTGGTCGTGATAATTCTAATGTTCATTTTTTCTCCGCGCATGAACCTGGCCGATCTCTCCGTTGGCGCCTACGACAGTCTGGTGCGCGTGATCGCGAAGACGCGCGGCGGCGTAGACGATGGATCGCTGCAGCAGCGTGGCCCGGAGATTCACGAGCTGCTGATGTACGAAGAAGGTCCAACCTCGACGGTTTCAGTGCGGAAAGACTGGGACATAACTTCGATGGCCATCAACGGGCGCACCAACGCTTCGGACCGCGAAGACATGCCGACCCAGGTGATGCTGGGCCAGATGCCGCTGCTGTTGGCGCCCCGCATCAGAAACGCACTAATTGTCGGTTATGCCACGGGAGTTACCGCGGGCGCGATGTTGCAGTCGCCGATTGAGTCGGTGGAATGCGTCGAGCTCGAACCGGCGACGGTTAGCGGCTCGCACTTTTTCGAGCACGTAAATAATCATCCGCTAAACGATCCGCGCCTGCATTTGATAATTGACGATGCCCGCACCTACCTGCGTGTAACCGGAACGCGCTACGACATGATCGTTAGCGAACCGAGTCACCCCTGGGTGCCGGGCGTGGCTAATCTTTTTACGCGCGAGTTTTTCCAGCTCGGCCGTGAGCGGCTCAATGATGAGGGAATCTTTGTGCAGTGGTTGCAGATATACCAGCTTTCGACGGACAGCCTGCGATCCGTGCTCCGGACTTTTCACGAGACGTTTCCCCACGTGCTGGTATTTCGAGTGGAGGGTGCGTGGAAAGGGAAGGACCTGCTCCTCGTCGGTAGCAACACTCCGTTGACACTCGATCGAGTCAAGGAACGAATCAGCGATCCCCGAATCACAGCCGAACTCGCGCGCGTGAACGTCAAGAGCGAAGCTGACGTGAGGGCGTGGTACGTCTGCGATGAAACGAAACTGGCGCCGGCAGTGGCAGACTCAGTTATTAACACTGACGACAACATGCACATCGAAACCACCGTGCCGCGCGAAGCGTTTCGTCCGCTGCTGGAGACGAACGCAGCATGGATTGAATCGCTCAAATAAGTCGCCAGTCTCGAGTCCACAGTCTAGAGTGAAATCATGATGACGGTCCCTTAGTAGTTTTCCTTAGGTGCGTCGCCAAGACGAAGGTCATCCTTCCGATCTCCTCAAGCAAGTCATACAGCTCCTCAAAACCTTCAGCGGAGATGTAACTTAAATCGAGGGCAACGTATAGATGAGATTGCACCTCTGAAACCGAGGCATGTGCCATATTCAAGAAGTTGGCAAACTCCTTGTCGGAATAACGCCCATATCCTTCAGCGATATTCGCCATGACGGACACGCTTGCCCGCTGAATCTGATTTCGAAGGCCGAAGTCCTGTGCAACCGTACTGAACCTGTGGCGTGGTAGATTTTGGTCGTGAGTCGTCGCGCTTTTTGCCAAGCCTTAATGTCCTCAAACTTCTTGAACGTTGCCATTTGTTGGCTCCTTTGTGTGGACAAGGTCAATAAGCGTTTAGGTGAATTGTCTTCCAAGTCAAAACAAGCGGAATAAACAAGCGGATACAGACTCTAAACTCCAGACTGTGGACTCCCGACTACCTTATCAGCGGCGTTCTCACCACTGCGAATGCAATCGGGAATGCCGAGTCCGGTGTAAGCATTACCGGCGAGCGTGAGCCCCGAAAGGGAGGCGAGACGCTCTTCAATTCGCTTCACCCTTCCGAGGTGGCCCACATGATATTGCGGCATCGAGCGCTCCCACTTCGTAACTTCCGCAAACAACGGCGCGCGCTCAATTCCGAGCAAGCCGCGCAAATCCCCACGGACAGTCGACACCAATTGATCCGGAGTTAAGTTAAAGAGTTGTGGCTGCAGCGCGCCGCCCACAAATGCGCGCAGCAGAGCGTGTCCTTCAGGCGCGCGTCCAGGAAACTTCACACTGCTGAAAGTGCATGCCATGACGGTTCGCTTTTCAATAAAGGGAACGACGAAACCAAAGCCGTCGAGCGGATGCGGAATATCTTCACGCTTGTAAGCAACGTTGATCGTGGCGCTTGAGGCGTAGGAAATTCCTTCCAACTCTGAAGCCACTCGAGTATCGATGCTGCTTAGTAAACGCGCGCTGACATATGCCGGGAGAGCGAGACAAACAGCGTCGGCAACGATGGTCTCATTTTGATCTGTTTTGATCTTCCAGTGCTTCGAGTGCTCGCCCGCTGAGTCCACGCATTCCCGCGCGATAGATTCGACGGTCGTGTTCAGACGGATACGGGGTTGGTTTGAACTGTCCTCATAGGAAATTTGAGATTGGAGATCTGAGATTTCAGATTTGAAATTCGAGATTCGCTCCGCGAGTTTGTCGGTGAGTAACTGCATGCCGCGATCGAAAGAAAGAAAAAGACTATAACGCGCGCCGCTGGTTCCTTGAGCAATTCCCGAGCCTTCGGTCGGACTGTTGCCACGAATGGCCGGGCCTCGAGCGACGGGCGCGCCTTTGTTTTGTTTCCGCAACGCTCGAATCACGCTGCCGTGTTCGCGCTCCATTTCGAGAAAGCGGGGCATCGTCGCTCGCAAACTCAATTGCTCCGGATCGGCCGTGTAAATTCCTCCGATCATCGGCTGGGCCATGCGCTCGAGAGCTTCACGTCCCAGGCGTCGGCGCACAAATTGGGCCAGGCTTTCGTCTGCATTATCAAACGCGCTTCCGTTCAGACGGCGGCGGGGAAGGACTAGATCGAGAGCCATTCTCGCCTTGCCCAACGGGCTGAAAATGTTGCTCTTAACAAAAGGCCAAAATCGCGAGGGAGCCAACAGGTGAAAACCCTCGGGCACGGGCAACAGGCGACCTTGTCTCACAATGAAGCTGCGCCGGTGGCTGCGGTTGGTTTCGATCAAGTGAGATTCAAGGCCCAGACGGCGGGCGAGTTCCAGGGCCGCAGGTTTTTCAGAGATGAAAGAATCGGGCCCGCTTTCGAGCAGGAAACCGTCGCGCTCATGACTCTGAACGATTCCGCCCAGTCGATTGCTTGCCTCTACCAAAGTGAGCTGAACCTGTATGCCTAACTCGCGACTGCGCTCGAGCACGCGGTGCGCCGCCGCCAATCCCGTGATGCCCCCGCCAATGATTACGACGCGCTTCATCTTAGTATCAGTTCAGGCGAGTTGTTCGCAAAGCAAACTGTTAGTTTGCGTTCGTGGGTAGCTCTCCGGTTGAATGGCAACGAACCATCGCAAACAACAGTTTGCTTTACGAATGAATCAACGAATTATGCAGCAGCCGGGCAGACATACATCGCTGCGCGGTCCGTCACTGCCGAGAGATCGTCGCGGAGTTTTTGAGTCAACGCGTTCAAGAATCAGTTCGCGGATCATACTAACGAACGCCGGATGGGTGCCGGCGGTGGCGGCGCGCACCATGTTCAAGCCAAGCTCACGGCACAGCGCTGCAGCTTCGGTGTCCAGATCGTAAACAATCTCCATGTGATCAGAGACGAACCCAATCGGAGCTACCACGACGTGTTCGACACCGTTTGTTCGCACTTCTCGCAGGTAATCACAAATGTCTGGGCCACGCCAGGGTTGCGCAGGTGAGCCGCTGCGACTTTGAAACACAAGCTTGTAGGCTAGCGGAGTGGGCTCCCACGCTCTCGTCAATTCGCCGTGGGCTAATGGCGCCGCACCGGCTTCTGCCGCGCCTTCGAAAACCAACCTCGCCGCTTCCTGAAGCTGCACCTCGTAGTCACAGTTCTTCGCCATCGTTTCAGGGATGCTGTGTGCGGTGAAAACAATCCGCGCGTCTTCTCGGCTCGCTTCGGGAATTTGTTCCAGCGCCACGCGGACGTTCGCGACGTTAGCTTCGATAAAACCCGGGTGATTGTAAAAGGCCCGCAGCTTTTCTACGTGTGGAGCATCCGCACCAACCGATGCGCGCGCGCGTTCAATGTCTTCCAGATACTGACGGCAACTTGAATACGAACTGTAAGCCGAGGTAACGAATGCCAGTGCGTTTTTAACTCCATCGTCGCGCATTTCACGCAACGTCTCTTCGAGCAAGGGATGCCAGTTGCGATTGCCGAAGTAGATGGGAAGCTGTGGTCCATTCGCCTCGAGTTCCCGCCGCAACGCTCGGATCAGGTTTCTGTTCTGTTCATTTATCGGGCTGACACCGCCAAACAATTCGTAGTGCTTTGCAACGCCGAGCATCCGTTCGCGCGGCACATTCCGGCCGCGTAAAACTTTTTCGAGGAACGGCATGACATCGTTCATTCCTTCAGGTCCGCCAAAGGAAACAACCAACAGCGCATCGTAACGATCTGCAGTTTGGAGTTCGGAGTCTGGAGTCTGTGATGGATTCATGGATTTCGATATGCGAAAACATACCCCAAGTTCGTAGGGCATGAAATGAGTAGTAGGGGCACGGGCTTGTCCCTGCCATCCGCGTGCGCTACAGGGGCGGCGAGGGCAGGGACAAGCCCGTGCCCCTACTCATTTCATGCACCGCATCAACTAGTGCGATCACATTCTCGACCGGCGTCTCCGGCAGGATCCCGTGGCCCAGATTAAAAATATGTCCCGGCCGTCGGGCTGCCTGTTCCAGAATCGATTTAGCTTGCACACGCAGGTGATCTGTATTGGCAAATAGGGCCACCGGATCCAGGTTTCCCATCACGGCGACGTCGTGCCCGATCCTGGCCCACGCCTCGTCGAGACGCACGCGCCAGTCAACACCGATAACCTCGCCGCCCGCTTCGCGCATCAGCTCCAACAACGCAGCGGTGCCGGTACCAAAATGGATAACGGGAATTCCCCGGGTCACTCCGCGGATAACTTCGCGCGTGTGCGGCAGCACGTATTCACGGTAGTCGTCGGGACCAAGAGCTCCCACCCACGAATCGAACAACTGGACAGCCTGAGCTCCCGCTTCAATCTGTGCGTTTAGATATTTGATTAGACCGCGAGAGATCAACGACATCATCGCGTGCCAGGCGCCGCTGTCGTTGTACATCAGCGACTTAGTCAGCACGTAGTTTTTTGAGGCGCCGCCCTCAACGATATAAGACGCGAGGGTAAACGGCGCGCCGGCAAATCCAATCAGCGGAACATCACCGCGCAAGGCGGAGCGAGTTTCCCGGATCGCTTCAAAGACAAAGGCCAGCGCCTCCACATCCTCAACCTCGCGCAAGCGTTTCACGTCCACGGCCGCGCGCACCGGATTGTGAATCACCGGTCCTTCGCCTTTACTGAATTCAAGCTGCAGTCCCATCGGCTCGATGATCAAAAGAATGTCGGCAAAGATAATTGCCGCATCCACTCCCAGCCGCTCGGCTGCGGTTACGGTTACTTCCGCAGCCAGCGAAGGTGTCTTGCACAATTCGAGAAAGCTCATGCGCGCACGCACCTCGCGATACTCCTGCATGTAACGGCCCGCCTGGCGCATCAACCATATCGGTGTGTAGGGCACGGGCTCGCGGCGGCAGGCGCGCATGAATGGACTATCGTAGAGTGCGTCAGTTAACTTCGGTTTTTCTACGCTCAAATCATCCACTCCAAATTCATGGAAATTTTCCGAAATGATGGAAGAAACTTTCTGCAACTTTCGTCTAACAGTTGCGTTAAAAGCTTTGCTGTTCTGCGGTCTTGTAAACAATCCTTATCGTTTGTCGATTGGTTCGCGTTTCAGCCTACAACAAACTGGCGAAGAGCCGGTAGCGACCACAGCAAAAAAGATAACGTCCTAACGAAGGTCGCGACTATTCCGAACGATTGGCACTCAAGAGAAATCGCTGAACTTTTTAGATTTCACGCGGACGGTTAACATCCGCACTCCTCGTAGCGTCCTTATCAATGTAAATCGAAGCTTTGATTTCGCGATACTCGGGAGACTCTCCACAACATGAAACGCCTCCTACTAGCCGCCGCCATGCTGGTCCTTTTCTCGCCCCCGGCGTGGGCCCAATCGACGTCTTCAACGAAACCGAGCCAGTCAATTCCGCCAGGCACTTCATCAGACAAGAGCGAGGCAACGCCGTCCGCCCCTAACACTTCAACCCCTTCAGTCCCTTCGACATCGCCGAGTCCGGAATTATCCGTAGCGCCCGATGCGACCGCTGCTTCGTCTTCTTCCACTAAACCCACTGTGGGAAAGCCCAGCAGTTTGTTGCCGCCGGAGAAGGCCCATCCGGTAAAGCTGACACTCTTCACGAAGTCTCCGGTGATCGATGGCAAGCTCGATGACGAAGTATGGAAATCGGCGGCGGTGTTCAAAGACTTCTATCAGTGGCGGCCCAGCGACACGGCCACGGCGTCAGCGCGCACCGAAGTGCTTGCCGGTTACGATTCGCGTTTTATCTATTTTGCTTTTCATGCCTATGACGATCCCGCGAAGGTCCGCGCTTCCGTCGCCAAGCGCGATTCGATTTTTGACGACGATTCCGTTGGACTGCTGATCGATACCTTCAACGATAAACGCCGCGCCTATGAATTGTTCTTTAACCCGTTGGGAATTCAGCAGGACGGATTTCTTACCGAAGGTGGGAACGACGATTTCAGTGTCGACATCGTGATGGAGTCGAAAGGGTCGTTGACGTCTGACGGTTATACAGTCGAGGTGGCTATTCCTTTTAAGTCGCTGCGCTATGAAGCCGGCAAAGGGAAACTGTGGGGCCTTCATATTCTGCGGCAGATCAAGCACGTGAACGGCGAACAGGATTCATGGATGCCGATATCCAAAGACCAGTCGGGCCTGCTCAGTCAGGCCGGCCATATCACCGGACTGGAAGGAATTTCAACCGAGCGCACGCTCGAGTTAATTCCCAGCCTGACGTTATCGGAGACCGGAAAGCGCAAGGCCCCGATCACCGCCGCGCAGATTGCCGCGGGTGGAAGATTCGTCAACGAGCCCATAAAATTCGATCCCGGGTTGACTGGAAAGTACAGCATCACGCCCACGGTCACTCTCGACTTTGCCATCAATCCGGACTTCGCGCAGGTCGAGTCCGATCAGTTGGTGGTTACCGCTAATCAGCGTTTCCCGATCTTCTTTGAAGAGAAGCGGCCATTCTTCCTGGAAGGCATCGACATTTTCCGCACTCAGATTGCCGCGGTCCACACTCGCGCGATCATCGATCCCGATTATGCGGTGAAGCTGACTGGAAAGATGGGCCGCAACACTTTTGGGTTGTTGCTCGCGTCAGATAATGGTCCGGGCAATTTCACTGAAGACGAGCGGCCAACTGCGAATCCGAGACTGCTGGATAAGAATGCTTCGGTCGGCATCCTGCGCTTGAAACGCGACCTCGGCAAATCGGATTCCTTCATTGGTTTTCTCGCGACCCACCGGCGGTTTGTCGATACCTATAACGAGCTCGCCGGTTTTGACGGTCGCTTCCGGCTCGATAAGCAAACGACTTTTAGCTGGCAGGTGCTGGGCACCCGCTCACGCCGCGCATTTTTCTTTCCGGAAGAAGGGAAGACGTTGGACCGGAGAGAAAACGGTTTCATTTACGCTATCGATTACAACCAGAGTGGCCGCCATTTTGGCCATGAATTCTCGATGGTCGGACGCACACGCTATTACCGCGCGGATGTTGGTTTCAATCGCCGCAACAACACAAATAACCCAAACTGGTTTATCCGTTACGAGTCGGAACCTAAACCCAAAGCGCGCTTGATCTCGTGGCGCGTCTACACGGATGTTTCGGCAAACTTCGATTGGCAGGGCCGTTCGCAAAATGCTAACGACGAGACGGAAGTCATGTTTCGTTTCAGAAGGCAGAGTTATTTTGGGGTGGGATTAGACAAGGGTTACGAGCGAGTTTTTGAAAGTGAGTTTGGACCAAAGCGCCAACTTTCTTCAAACTGCGTCGCCAACAACAACTGTACCTTCGCCGGGCTGGACAATGAACGTTCCTCGTCCAACCGCGGACTCTACTTCTTTAGCGGGTCAACGCTCAGCAAGAAAGTTAACTTCAACTTTTTCCTGAATCGTCGCTGGGGTGATTTTGATTTTGACTTTGGCGCCGGGCCTAAATTCCCGCGCGTCAGTCCGACTGCACTCGCGGCGGCTGCGTTTGCGGCCGCGAACCCGACGGTCTGCGATCCCGCGCCGCAGGGGCAGCCGACGAAAATTCTGCCGCCCCGTTGTAATGCGCCGCAGGATCCAGGCCCTGGCGATTTCCTGCATCTGGATGGCGGAGTAACTTACCAGCCAACAACAGCGCTGAGTGCCACTCTCAATTTCACCAAAGAGAAATTGCGGCGCTACGACACCGACCTGGTTGCGTTTGACGAAAACATCGTCTCGCTGCGCAGCACCTATCAGTTCAGCCGCTTCCTGTTTGCGCGCGGACGTATTGATTTCGATTCGATCGCCTCGAACTATAAAGGACAGTTTCTGCTGGGATACACGCCGAATCCGGGTACCGCTTTGTACGTGGGCTACAACGACGATCTGAATCGCAGCGGGTTCAATCCGTTTTCGCGGCAACTCGAACCGGGCTTTCGCCGCAATGGCCGAACGTTCTTCATCAAGATGTCTTACCTGTTCCGAAAGAGCATTTAGCTGTCCTTGCCGAGAACCCTTTGGGCTCTGGCCTCCACCTGGGCACTGCCCTCCGATGCGCGGCAAGTCTGCGACTTGCCGAGTGACATCCATTTTGTCTTAAGGTCTCCGACCAGCGCCGGCGCGAGCGAGATTGCTCTGCTACCCGGATGTTGTTGCTTAGGTTAAGATTGCTGCTCTGATTATGTCGGAAATTTCATACCGCAGAATTCTTTCGCCAAGGTCGATCCGGTTTATCGCCGGGTTATTGTTTTGCGCGTTGCCGCTTCTTTTGGGAGCGTGCAAGAGCGACTACCAGGGTTCTACACGGCAGAGCGGAGCGGGCGGAAACAAAACCGCTCGACAAGTCAAAACTGCGCGCGTTGAAGAAACTCCGTTCGGCGAGACCGTTACCGCCAACGGAACGCTCGCGGCTTTCGATCAGTCAACCGCGGGCGTGAAGGTAGCCGGACGACTGAGTTCAATCTCTGTCGATCTCGGCAGCGTGGTCCGTCGCGGACAAATGATCGCGCAGATCGAACCTAACGACTACAAGCTGCGCGTGCAACAGTCTGAGGCTGCTTTGAGTCAGGCCCGTGCGCGCCTTGGTCTATCGCCCGACGGCACTGACGATAAAGTCAGCCCCGAACAAACCGGCACCGTCAGACAGGCCAAAGCACAACTCGATGAGGCGCGGCTTAATCGTGAACGCGCGGTGCGGCTGGTTGAGCAGGGTGTGGTTGCGAGGGCCGACTTCGACGCTGCCGATGCTGCATTCAAGGTTGCGCAAAG
>DASYMB010000301.1:0-5223 GCA_036009285.1 Pyrinomonadaceae bacterium
CGTGAGCAATAGCGCGTTGAAGTCTTGCTCCCCCGTCTTTCGAGTTGCGAAACGCGTAATCCTTTGCCAACCCTCTGAGCGAAGCCACCACCAGGCCCCGCGCGATTGGTAACAACCGCTGCGCGCGCTCGGCCCCGGCCACCGCCTCCGGGCTGCGTACCGGCAACGACGGCCGCCCCTGCATGTCGTCTATAGGAACGCTGCCTTTTGGATCTTTGATTCGCTCCCGGCACACAACGCCACTGCCAAGCTCCATCAGCTCGCGCGCTTCCGGAGACAGCGACTCCCTCGCATGGCTCGTAAGCGACACGTCTCTTCCCGGCCGCTGTTTTCGTTTCTGCCCGCGCGCGCCCACGCTACCGGTGGCGAGGCTGACGACAAGCATGAACGTCAACAGGCTACTCCAAGCAGAAGCCCGACCGTCAGGAAGGGCTCTTACGCGTGTAATGAACCGTCCCTCACCGTCGGGCTTCCGCCGGGTGATGAGCCCTCCCTCACCGTCGGGCTTCTGCTTGGAGTTTCTCATATTAGCGATCGCGCCACTGAGGTTTACGTTTCTCGATGAAAGCTTTGATGCCTTCGGTGGCATCGTGGGTTTTCATTAATTCGTTGAGATACAAGTTTTCCACTTCCTTCAGCGCCGAATCCAGCGAACGACCGCGGCCGAGATCGATTGCTTCTTTAGTGAGCGAAAGGGCGGCGGCTGAAAGTTGACGAAACTTCGAAAGCAGCTCCGCTGTTTTTTGTTCCAGTTCGCTTGCCGGCACGAGATAGTTCACCAGTCCCAACCGCGCAGCCTCGGCCGCCTCGATGAGCTCGCCGGTCAGAATCAGTTCGCGGGCGCGCTTATCGCCAATAACCTGCGGCAGCAGCACCGCCGCTACTGGAGGAAACACGCCGAGCTTGATCTCAGGTTGCCCAAAACGCGCGCGCTCGCTCGCCACGACGATATCGCACGCCGCAACCAGTTCGCAGCCGCCACCGAGCGCCGCCCCGTCTACAATGGCTATCGTTGGTCGGGCGAGTTGCTCCAGGGTGCGAAAGATTGCGTGGAAAGAATCAAGCATCTGAAAGATTGTTTCGTCCATATGCTCTTCGACCGCGACTCCGGCGCTGAAGGCCCGGCACTCCGCCGCGGCAGCAAAAACAATTGCAACTAACTCGCGCTGCTGAGCACACTGGCTGAGCGCGGCATTGATCTCCAGCATCATCGCGATGTTGAAGATGTTCACGGGTTGCCGCGCAAACGTCACCCGCGCCACCCGATCATCGATCATGAATTTGATGTGCTGATAATTTGCAGGCGTGCTGGACATATGCGATCGGTTATTTGTTCCCCCCGGTTTGCCTCCGGATTAGCGACTATTCCACGAGTTCTTTTCGAATCACACCATGTTACTACGAAGCACATCGACCACCTAAAACGCTAATCATCCAGGTCGGTGCCCTGGTTCACATCTGCTCGCGCATCGTTTAGAAAGCAGACTTGTCCGCCCTCGCGCGGCGGAGCACAAGTGCCCCATCTACACGGAACTCTGACGAACTCCTGGACTTGTACTACCGGAGTTGAAATGATAGAGACTGTTTTGGAAAACTCTTCAGGAATAATGCGCCAAGTCTGATTACTATAGGGGAAAAAGTTATGCCTGTTGTAGCTTGTAGCAACTGCGGAACGAAGAATCGCGTCGATCCTCGCAATGCCGCGGAACAAATAGCGAAGTGTGGAAAGTGTGGTACTCCGCTGGACTTGAGCAAGGCCGAAGAAGCTGCGGATGAAACTAAGCCTCTGACAGTGACCGACGCCACTTTTCAGCGCGAGGTAATGGACAGCAAGGGCAGGCCCGTGCTGCTCGACGCCTGGGCTCCCTGGTGCGGACCCTGTCGCATGGTTGGCCCAATCATGGAACAACTCGCTGCCGAATCCAACGGACGTTATCGCGTTGCCAAGTTGAATGTCGATGAGAATCCGCGCACCGCCGCGCAATTCCAAATTCAGAGTATTCCTACCATGCTCATCTTCAAAGACGGAAAACTTGTGGACCGCATTGTCGGCGCCCAGCCAAAACCCGCCATCGCCGCTCGCTTGCTGGCCCACACCAACTAAGACTGGGGAAACGGTAACGGGAAAAGGTAAAGGTAAAAACAGAACGCCTCAGCGCCGCTTATCCTTTAAGGTGCCTTTTACACTTTACCCCTTTTCCCTCTTCCCCCGTCGTTGTCCTCCCTTTGCCCTTTCCTCGTTGGTTACTTAATATCTGAGCGCTCTTTCAGGTTCCGCGCGTGAAAGGATCCCTGTCATGTTCCGAAGAATAATTTCCACGTCCTCATCATGGGGACCATTGCCACTCAGACTGGCATTGGCTGCTGTCTTTATTATCTACGGTTCGGGAAAGGTGCTGGGAACTGTCCCCGGCCCGGGCTTACGGGCGTTCACCTCCGGTCCAATGGCCCAGACGCCATTCTCTTTCATGCGGCCTGCCTGGTTGTGGCTGGGAGCGGCAGCGTTTTCGGAACTTCTGGGAGCGATACTGATCTTACTCGGCATACTAACCCGCGTCGGCGCTTTCCTGATTTTTTGCGTAATGCTGACCGTGATAATCGGCTACCAGTGGAAGGGCGGCTGGTTCGCTCCGGCCGGCATTGAGTATCCGGTGACGTTGCTGGCGATGAGCCTCTCTCTATTGATTACTGGAGGCGGCGCGGCATCCATCGATCGTAACCTATCAAGTGGCCGACGAAGGTGAAGAGACCGGTAAATGGTTAATAGTGAATCGTAAATAGCCGAACACCGTGAACCCGGGCCTGCCACAATTCAACCCAACAACTTTCGTCTACGATTTTCTATTTACGATTTTCTATTTACGATTCACTACCCCATGAAACGCTCGCCACTCGTCGTGATCTTCACGACCGTATTCATCGACCTGGTCGGCTTCGGTATCGTTATTCCGGTGTTGCCGTTCTATGCCGAAGGCACGCGGTTTAACGCTACCCCGCGCACCGTCGGACTGCTCTTCGCCTCCTACTCCGTCATGCAGTTGATCTTCGCTCCCATTCTGGGTCGCCTTTCGGATAAGCATGGACGTCGGCCGGTGTTGCTCATCTCGATCATCGGCACCGGCATCGGGTTTCTCATTCTGGGTTTTGCCAACACTCTCTGGATGCTTTTCCTGGGTCGCATTCTGGATGGGATCAGCGGTGGAAACATTTCCACCGCGCAGGCTTACATTGCCGACATTACCACCAAAGAAGACCGCGCGAAGGGAATGGGTTTGATCGGCGCAGCCTTCGGCCTCGGTTTTGTTTTCGGGCCGGCTATTGGCGGCATACTGAGCCGCTGGGGTGTCGAGGTTCCGTTTCTGTTTGCCGCCGGTCTGTGTTTCGCAAACGCGCTGCTGCTTTACTTCACCTTGCCTGAGACGGTCACTCCCGATCACCCCGCGCGTGTCTCCGCAGCGGGAGGTCGAGGGTTGGCACAATTACTCCAATCGCTCAAAGACCCTCGCCTCGGGTTTGTGCTCGTAATCTATTTTCTGTTCATAGTTGCTTTCTCGATCATGACTACCGCGTTTTCGCTCTACACAATGTTTCGCTTCGGCTACGACGCACAACACACTGGTTATCTCTTCGCGTATGTGGGCATCCTCGCGGTGATTGTGCAGGGCGGATTGATCGGACGGTTGGTGAAGCGGTTTGGTGAACTACGGTTGGTCATCGTCGGCGCCTTCCTGTTCGCCGGAAGTCTTTTTGCCGTACCCTTCGTTGGGCCGCGCAATGGTGGACTACTTGCAATGTTGATTGGCGGCGGCCTTTTCTCGATCGGAAACTCGCTGGCTTCGCCCTCCCTGACGAGTCTGGCGTCGAAGAGTGTCGGAGCGGGAGAACAAGGAAGCGTGCTGGGCGTAACGCAGTCGGTGGCGAGCCTGGCGAGAGCAGTTGGCCCAGCCCTGGCCGCGGTGCTGATTAACAGCGCCATTCCTTACCAGGGCGAGGACGGCAAACCACACTTCATGAGCGACCATTCATTGTTTGTTACTTTTTGGGCCGGCTCGGCCATCATGTTGGTCGCGCTATTTCTCGCCGTATACTTCGCGCGCACACATGCCACCGATTATTCTGACACTAACGTCGCGGCAGCGTAAGTAAGACAGGCATTCCTGCCTGTCTGCTTTTTCGGTGAGCCTCACAATAATGCGAACAATAAATCTGAGATTTTCCATTTTTCATTTGTCATTCGCGGATTCAAGTTGGAAGTGCAACAGATGGTTGTTTGCCGCTTTGCCCCAGAGGGGCGAGATGTTTATAGCTTGGCGGTCCTTTCTTTACTCCGGCGCTCCGTGGGAACGCAATCGCAAATGCATGCCCTAGCGAAGGCCGGGTTTCGCTCCTAACGGAGCCAGATCTTTGAGTGCACTCGAGCTATAAACATCTCGCTCCGCTGGAGCGAAAAAGAATTCAACTGTTGCAGTTGTAAGTTGAATCCACCCACTTCAAATCTGAATTCGCGTATGGAAAATCTGAGATTTTTCTTCGCGTTGATTGTAGGCAGCGGGGAGGACAGGCAGGAATGCCTGTCCTACATCAGAAGAACCGTCGAATTAGATAGAAGATCAAACTCAGCGCTAACGACACCAGCAGCATGGAAACGAATGGAACATAAACCTGGACTCGCTCCCCTTCATAATGAATATCTCCGGGCAACTTTCCAAACCAATTGAATCCGCCGGAGTAGATCAGAAGCCCCACGGCTATCAGGCAAACACCGCCAACAACAACCCATAAACCCAAAAGACGATTCATACTTCACCCCCTTGCGCGTCAAAGCAAATCTAACCACCCGGACCGCAAAGAGCGCCGAGCTCGCAAGGTGCGCGAAGGCTTTCAACTGCGGCCCCTTGCGAAATCTTCGGGTCCTTTGCAGCAATATTTGTCCCTCATCATACCGGAGCATCCGCTGTTACTTCACGAACTGCGCCACTGGTCCATCCGGCTTGATGATTTCCTTTAGCGCCGAGTAAGGAACCAAAACGTGTTGCGGGCCGGCCGCGTATGATCCCACCTGATAAGGATCAAAAGTAATCCCCAGACCTTTCCGGTTGATGGTCCAATTATCATAGTTGGTCAATTCCGGCGCCGCTCCTTTCTTGATCCAGTCTTCGTCCGGCATTGTGTCACCCGCTTCCTTCGCTTGCTTCTTGAGCGACTGAATGCAATAGGTCGAAA
>DASYMB010000302.1:0-9163 GCA_036009285.1 Pyrinomonadaceae bacterium
GCGCCGGATCGAAACCACTCGCTTGGGACGGCAACACTGTTTCCCCGGCGCGAATAGAAAACAGTTTCAGTCACCGACGCGCCACCCGCGGCGCTCATCTGGTCCATAACTCCAAGGCGTTGGAAGTGCGTGAGACATTCAGGAGAAATAAATTCCCCGCAGAGCTTGGGGCGCGGAAACTTCTTCTCTTCGATAAGCAGAACGCGCGCTCCCTTCAAGCGGAGCTCGATTGCCGCGCTTGTTCCTGCCGGACCAGCGCCCGCGATGGCCACGTCGAAAGTATTTGCAGAAGTCATCGTAGCTTTGACTTTATCCGGTCTTGCCCGAAAAGTGTCAATGGGCTGAGTACGCTGTCCCAAGCAGAAGCCCGCGCGTTAGCAAAGGCTCTGGTTTCCGCCAGAATTTCGATCTTGAGCCCTCCCTAACGGTCGGGTTTCTGCTTGGCCAGAACCGGCCGAACCATTTTTCGGGCAAAGTCACTTTATCCTTTAGTTGGCTCGTGAATACTGGGCCCCCCCTTACTGGGACAGCAGGCGTCCCGCCCGCTTCGCTGAATGCCACGTTGCCTAAGTGTCAGGTTAACCCGGTCATGAGTGAACGCGTTGGTTGAGGCGGGCGAGGCGCCCGCGGTCCCAGCGGAAGGCGACTCGAAGCTGAAAGCACCAGCCGATAGGGAAAGCTTCGTGCAACTCTAATATTTCTAAGTCCCGCTCGTTCTGCCAGTCGCCTAAATTCCTCTGGCCTGAAGCTGCGCAGAATAGAAAGCGCTCCGTCCTCGCGAATCAATCGATTGTGCAGAAACAGTCGCCCGACCGTGGTGTAAAAGAAGTACGCAATCGGGTGCCGGTGAAGATCAATCACGAAAACGCCACGCGTCGACACGCGGGCGAGTTCGCGCAGGATTTTCACTGCGTCAGTGTTCTGGAAGTGATGAGTAAAGAGCGAGCACATCGCGTAATCGAATTCGTGGTCCATGAAGGGAAGTCGAAAGGCGTCGCCACGTATAGCGGCTATCTCCGAAAACGTTGTCGCGCGTTCTGCAATTGCCTTTGCCGAGCGCGCATTTAATTCCACGCCTGTCAGCCGCGCCTGCCGATCGGTCTTTCGCGCCCAGTCGGCAATGATCTGCAACAGCTCCCCTGAACCGGCGCCGACATCAAGCACGGAAAAGCTCTGCAGGTTTTGTTTTTCAATTTCGATCAGCAAAGAATCTCTAAGCGCGCCGGCATCCCCAAGCCAGCGATTCACACGCTGCAGCTCGACGATGCAGCCTTCATACTCCTCAGCGGTATAATCGCCTTTATCGAGGTGCTCAAGCTCCAAACTGCGCTGGCGAAACTGCTCAAACATAAGAGTTGGGTTCATCATACCAGTCGGAGGCTGGTGGGGAAGTTTAGAACTGGATCGGTACTTACGGAACCGAGCGCGGTAGCGCCGGATGCTAGCGCTAACTGACGTATAGAGAATCGCGCTACTGCAACTACCGTAATGACGCGTTTCCTCTGGCATCCGGCGCTACCGCACTCGGTTCTGCAAAAGCGCAGTTCGCTAACGACAAACTAATCGTATAGCAATCTAATTCGCTGGTCTGCATTTGTCGCCGGTCATGAAGTCTGGAATTATTATCTGCGTACAGTGCAATCCGGGACTGGTAAGCGAGATATTCTTCAATCCGAAGCACGTCGGTGAAGCAACCGAGCCCAGCTTCGTTGGCCGGGCGGCTTCGTTTCAGTGCGGCGCGACGCTGCGCCTGTCGTTGCACGTAGACGAGTCGCAACGAATCCGAACGGCGAAGTTCAAAGCCGCCGGATGTAGCGTGTTGGTTGCTTCGGCGTCGTTGTTAATCGATCAGGTTCTAGGCAAGACGACGGCGGAGGCTGCGGCGCTGGGCCAGGATCCGGCGGCGATAACCGAACAACTCGGCTACTTACCCGAGGAGCGAATTGAGTGTGTAACCCTGGCAGGCGAGGCGCTGCTCTCCGCAATTCGCAATTACAGCGGCTCTGTACGCGACGATTGGGAAGGCGACGAAGCGCTGATCTGCACCTGCTTCTGCGTTTCCGAAAGAACGATCGAACGCGAGATACAAACGAATAACCTTAAGAGCATTGCTGAAGTTACGGCGGCGTGCAGTGCCGGCGGAGGCTGCCGCTCATGCTACCCTTTGATTGAAGATATTCTGGAAGAAGTAAATGGTAAATGGTGAATAGTAAATAGAAGAGGCGTGACGTAGCCTGACCCTCTTGTTTTCCACCATTCACCATTCACTATTTTACCAACTCATGATCTATCTCGATAACAACGCAACCACCCGCGTCGCGCCTGAAGTTTTCGAGGCGATGCGCCCCTTTCTCACCGAAGCTTACGGCAATCCTTCTTCGGCACACTCGCTGGGCCGTCGGATGAAAGCGGCAGTGGAGAGAGCGCGCGCGCAAGTTGCCGAACTTATCGGGGCGGCCAACTCGAGTGAAATTGTTTTCACCTCGTGCGGTTCGGAATCCGACAACTGGGCCATCGGCGGCTTTCTGCAACAGAACCCCACCCGACATCACATCATCACCACGCGAGTCGAACACGAAGCGGTGCGAAATCTGTGCGAACATCTGGCGCAAATCGGTTGCGAGGTTAGTTGGCTCGAAGTTGATGCGAACGGCGAACTCGATCTCGACGATCTGCGCCGGGCCTTGCAGCGCGACACCGGCATAGTCTCGGTGATGCTCGCCAACAACGAGACCGGCGTGCTTTTTCCTATCGAGGAGATCGGCAAGATCATCCGAGAACACTCAGATGCCGTCTTCCACGTTGATGGAGTGCAGGCAGTCGGGAAGGTTCCGATCGATCTAAAGGAACTCGAGGTCGATCTATTCGCGTTATCGGGCCACAAGCTGCATGCGCCGCAGGGCGTCGGCGCGTTGTACATCCGCGACGGGGTCAAACTTCCGCCATTTATTATTGGCGGCAGTCAGGAGAGCGGACGGAGAGGAGGCACCTCGGCCGTGCCGGCCATCGTCGGACTCGGTGCGGCCTGCGAATTGGCGAGGACCTCTGACGAGCATGAACGCGTCGAAGGGCTTCGCAATAAATTGGAAGACGAGATACTAAACACAATCCCCAATGCGCGCCTAAACGGAACCGCGGATCGCGCGAAGCGACTGCCAAACACTTCCAACATTTCGTTTGAATACGTTGAAGGCGAAAACATCCTGATGCATTTCGACGAGGCCGGCATCTGCGTTTCCACCGGCTCCGCCTGCCACTCAACCACTAAACAGTCTTCGCCAACCCTGCGCGCAATGAACGTGCCCTACACCGCGGCACAAGGTTCGATACGGTTTTCACTCTCCCGCTACAGTACCGAAAAAGAAATTGATCGTACGCTTGCTGTTCTTCCCGGGATCATTGGCAAACTCGTCGAAATGTCGCCATACGACGAGCAACTTAAGGCTTTGGATGTTGCGCACGGTAGAGGTGGTCATTCTTGAAATTTGTAAGGGCAGGGCTTGTCCCTGCCCGCGGGCCTCAGCACGCCTTCGGGCAGGGACGAGCCCTGCCCTACAGTTTCACCCCGCTTTAGTCGCTTCAGTTTTGCTGATAGAATTCGCTTTGGATTTAGATAGGTCTCCCATCACTCCAATCGGTTTCCGGAGCAATCAATCGATGTCAGGTGAACAGTTTGCTGCAAGTGAAACGCCGTCAGTAGCAATCGCCAAGACGGCGTCGTCTCGCAAGGCGCGCGAGGACAGCGTCAGCTCGATGGAAACGGACGATTACGTTTGCATCGCGCCCTCCACGCCGCTCTCCAAAGCAATCGAGGCAATGAAACAGGACGAAGGCGGTTGTGTGATTGTTTGTGAAGGTGGCGCTCGCATTGTCGGCATTTTCACGGAACGAGATCTGCTAACCAAGATCGTGGGACAGGAAGCGGACGTTAACGCGCCAGTAAGCAAGTGGATGTCGCCGGTGGTTGCAACCTTAACTCCTGACGCGACGATCGGCGATGCTGTACAGATGATGAACGACAAAGGCTATCGCAATATTCCGCTCGTTAAAAATGGTAAACTGGTTGGGTCAGTCTCCGTCTTTGATGTCATCGGTTATCTGGCTGAGAGCTATCCGAAAACTACCATGAACCTGCCGCCTAATCCCGATCAGGTGATGGAGACCACTGACGGAGGGTAAATCGTAAATGGTAAACGGTGAATAGAAGAAGCTGCTTTCCACCATTTACCATTTACTATTCACCATTTACTTTTCATACGGAAGGAAATCTTCAAACCAATCATGAGCACCGTTATCGATCCCCCGATAGAACATATCGAGAAGAATCTCGAGGAAGTCGAAACCGTTACCATCCGCTTTGCCGGCGACTCCGGCGATGGGATGCAGTTAACCGGAACGCAGTTTACGAACACTTCCGCCGTGGTGGGCAATGACATTTCCACCTTGCCCGACTTCCCGGCTGAGATTCGCGCGCCTGCTGGAAGCTTGCCCGGTGTGAGCGGTTTTCAGTTGAACTTTTCCAGTCAGGACATTAAAACTCCCGGCGATCAGCCAAGCGTTTTGGTGGCCATGAATCCGGCGGCGTTGAAAGTCAATCTTGCGGACCTCGAAGATGGCGGCACGCTCATCATTAACACCGACGGCTTTACGCCGGAGAATTTGAAGTATGCAAACTACGCTTCAAATCCGCTCGAGGATGGGACGCTGGCCGGCTATCGCGTGCATAAGCTGCCCGTCACTACGCTCAACATGAACGCACTCAAAGGCAACGTTGAGCTGTCGCGCAAAGAGATCGACCGCTGCAAAAACTTCTTCGCGCTCGGCGTGCTCTATTGGCTCTACGATCGACCGATGGAAGGCACCCTCGCCTGGATCACGGCTAAGTTTGGCAAGAACCCCGAGCTGGCCAGGGCAAATGAAATTGCCTTGAAGACCGGCTACAACTTTGCCGACACTACGGAAGTTTTCACTACTCACTACACGATCAAGAAGGCGAAGATCGCCCCCGGTAAGTATCGTAAGATCACCGGCAACGAAGCCACCGCGCTCGGGTTCGTTGCCGCTTCGCAGCTTGCCGGCAGACCGCTCTTCTACGGTTCGTATCCGATCACGCCGGCGTCTGACATTCTTCATGAGCTGGCCCGGCACAAGAGTTTTGGCGTGAAGACTTTTCAGGCCGAAGATGAGATTGCTGCCGTGTGTTCTGCGATCGGCGCCAGCTTTGCCGGCCAGATTGGACTCACCGGAACTTCCGGTCCCGGCGTGGCCCTCAAACAGGAAGCCATCGGCTTGGCAGTGATGACCGAACTGCCCCTCGTGATTATTAACGTGCAGCGCGGTGGACCATCAACCGGTCTGCCGACCAAGACTGAACAGGCGGATCTGTTTCAGGCCGTCTGGGGCCGCAACGGCGAATGTCCGGCTATCGTGATCGCGCCGTCGACACCTGCCGATTGTTTCCACATGGCTATCGAGGCCGTGCGCCTCGCATTCAAGTACATGACTCCGGTGTTTTATTTGTCTGACGGCTATCTGGCAAACGGCGCGGAGCCCTGGGCCATACCCGAAATCGATCAGTTGCCGCAGATCAACGTGACCTTCGCCACCGACCCGGCGAACTTCATGCCCTACTCGCGCGACCCGGAAACGCTGGCGCGGCCCTACGCGATTCCCGGTACGCCCGGGCTCGAACATCGCATCGGCGGCATTGAGAAACAGCACATCACCGGAAACGTCAACTACGATCCCGAGAACCACCATCTGATGGTGCGCCTGCGGCAGGAAAAAATCGATCGCGCAGCGAACGATATACCGTTGCTGGAGGTTTTTGGCGAACCGACGGGCAAGGTGCTCGTGCTGGGCTGGGGCTCGACCTACGGCTCCATCAGCACCGCCGTTGAAAAACTGCAGAGCGAAGGCAAGAGCGTTTCGGCAGCGCATCTTCGTTACCTGAATCCTTTTCCGAAGAACCTCGGCGAAGTGCTCGCCGGATTTGAAACGGTAATCATTCCGGAAATGAATCTGGGCCAGCTATGCACCATGGTGCGCGCGAAGTATCTGGTGGATGCGATTCCGTTTTCGAAAGTTAAAGGCCGTCCTTTCCAGATTCGCGAGATTGTTCGGAAGGTTGAAGAATATTTATAGGGTTAGACAGGCGGTTTTGTTCTACGATGGAGACTCAAACTAACGGCCCAAGGCGACATTTAGTAGAGCGCTATGCGGAAGTCTCGCGATACTTTATGGGACAAGGAAGCCTCAACATTGCGCTTGCAAAGCTCACTCGGGATCTAAAAGAACATGGAATCGATTACATGGTAATCGGCGCACTTGCTCTTTTTGAACACGGGTATGCGCGCCTCACTGAGGATATCGATCTTGTAATGACGCGCGAGGGATTAGAATCCTTTCATCGAGAGTTGATCGGTCTGGGTTATCTTCCTGCCTTCCCAGGCGCGAAAAAGAGGCTGCGTTCAACGACAGAGGGCATCACAGTCGAAGTAATGATCACGGGCGAATATCCGGGTGATGGGAAGCCAAAGCCGGTGAGTATTCCTGATCCGTCCAAGGCTTCAATCGAGATTGAAGGCGTCCGGTTTGTGAATTTTGAAAAACTGATCGAACTAAAACTTGCGTCGGGCATGACGGCACCGCACCGGTTAAAGGATCTGGCAGACGTCCAAGAGCTGATTAAGGTTCGTGGCTTGCAACCGGAGTTTGCAGAGCAACTTGACCCGTATGTAAGAGAAAAATTTGTAGAGTTAGCTGAAACAGTCAAGCAAAGTCCGAAGGACGAAGACTGATGGCAGGTAGTATTTGGAACGTCGAAGATTTTGATCCCGCTGAATGGAAGATTGAGCGGGAAGGTCGTGAGTGGAAGGACGAGGTGTTCATGAGGCGGATTTACCAAGCTCCCGAGAAGATAGAATATGTGGGCGGAATTTTGGTTGACGAAGGCGAGAGACTTACTGTCTTAGCTGCTTGAGAACTTGGGAATCGATAAAGCTGTGCAGCTTGGAGATCCAAAAGACTGGGAAGCTGCGTTGGCTGATCTGGGCCGATAAATTGTATTGCCTTATCGCGGCTTGAAGTTCGGCAGTTCTTTGCAACGGACAGCACGCCCAGACACGGATGGGGGAGATTCAGAATGATTTGAAGGCGTGGTTTAAGGGATTCAAACCTTATTACCGTGACGGTAATGATCATACCTATGTCCAATGGTTATTTCTCTCCCAAGGCGAGGAGATGTCTTTCTTGCCCTCAGGATCAACGCTTTCTAGTTTGGCGGGAGTAAAGAGTTTATAGAGGGCTTAGGCCGAAGCTCCAAAAACCAAGTTGTTCTCAGATATTTCTGGAATGCTCGGCGTTCCGAGTCAGAAGGATATGATTACAGAATTAAACTCTTCTAACTGCAGGGTTGAGTTCACCGGTCGCGAAGAAAACCTAAATTTCTATAGGAGCAATAATGAGCACAACGGGAAATGGTCATAGCGGTAACGGAAACGTCGCCAAACCAATCGTCGAGGCTGTCTCGGCCGACAGCGAAGTCGGCTCGGCAGTGTCGGGCAAGATCGCCCCGCCTCCTGGTCAACAGAAAAAGGCCGACTTCGTTTCCGATCAGGAAGTGCGCTGGTGTCCCGGCTGCGGCGACTACGCAATTCTCAACAACGTGCAAAAGGTGATGCCCGAGCTCGGGATTCCGCGCGAGAAGATTGTTTTCGTTTCCGGCATCGGCTGCTCGTCGCGCTTTCCTTACTACATGAACACCTACGGCTTCCACTCGATTCATGGGCGCGCGCCCGCCGTTGCCACCGGCATCAAGTGCGCGAATCCGGAGTTGAGTGTTTGGGTAATCACCGGCGACGGCGATGCGCTCTCTATCGGCGGCAACCATTTCATGCACGCGATTCGCCGCAATCTCGATCTCAATTACATACTCTTCAATAATCGCATTTATGGTTTGACTAAAGGCCAGTACAGCCCGACCTCGGAGTTTGGCAAGAAAACAAAATCGACGCCGCTGGGAGCGATCGACTATCCCATCAACCCGCTCTCGCTGGCCATCGCCAGTGAATCAACCTTCGTGGCGCGATCAATCGATATTGATGTGAAGCATCTCGGGGGCGTGGTGGAAGCGGCTGCCAGACACAAAGGCATCTCGTTTGTCGAAGTCTACCAAAACTGCAATATCTTCAATGACCATGCGTTCGATTCTTTTGCTGAACGCAGCGTGCGCACGGAGCGCGTGCTCTATCTCGAGCATGGCAAACCGATGATATTCGGCAAGGACCGCAACCGTGGGATTCGCATGAATGGCGCGCACCCCGAAGTAGTAACCATCGGCGAAAACGGCATCACCGAAAATGATCTGCTGGTGCATGACATCTACCTCAAGGATCCTTCCGTCGCGTTTATGCTGGCGCGCATGGAGCAGCCGGACTTTCCGCAGCCGGTAGGAATTTTCCGCGCGGTCGAGCGCCCAACCTACGAAGAGATGATGGTAGACCAGATAAACGCGGCGATCGCGAAATCCGGTCCCGGCAGTTTGGAGAAACTAATCAACAGCGGCGACACCTGGGTCGTCGAATAAAGCGGGTAATGGGGAAGGGGTAAAGGGAAACGCTTCCTCTTATTCTGACCCTTTCCCTGTTTCCCTTTGCCCCGAGATTTTTATGAACTGCCCTTCCTGTGGTCACGAAAACATCGACGGCGTTGACCGCTGCGACAATTGTCTGGCGTCCTTTCGCCAGCTCGACATCCCCAGCGCCGATGCCGCCGAGGGACTGGCGCGCTCGGTCATGGAAGACAATCTGAATCGACTCGATCACGATGAGGCGGTTTTCGTCGCTCCCGATACCCCCGCACTCGAAGTCGCGCGCTTGATGAGGGCGAGGAACACCGGCTGCGCTCTGGTGCTTGACCGCGGCAAGCTGGTCGGTATTTTCACCGAGCACGACGTGTTAAAGAAAATGGCCGGAGGCTTGTCAGAACCGCCTGCGGGCGGCTTGTCGGAACCGCCTGCGGTAGCGGGCGACTTGTCAGAACCGCCTGCGTTAGCGGGCGGGCCACATTGGGCTACTTCACTGGTCAAAGATCTGATGAGCCGAAATCCCGAAACTCTCAACGAGAAAGACTCGGTGGCGGAAGCTCTCAACAAAATGTCGCT
>DASYMB010000303.1:0-3589 GCA_036009285.1 Pyrinomonadaceae bacterium
CGGTGTGAATGATCGGTAATAAAATATCTACCACGGAGGCACAGAGAACACGGAGGATGCCCCGAGTTAATTCAACCCAAGACACTACCAATCAGTCTATCGTTTGGACCGACAACATAAATATCTCAGTGGTTACCTAAAAAAACGTTGACAGGGCCCTGAAACTGTAATAAATACTTAGTTCGCTTAAACAACAAACTGTCGGAGCAGTTTCAAATAGCGTTTCCACACCGTAATACGTTCCCGGCCATAGCAAAGCATTACGCCTTGGCCTTTACCTTCAGCGCGAATACAAAAGAGTCGCATTTCCTACCCGAGATGTCGGGTCGAGATGCGCACATTTCCTTACCATCGCCTACGAGGACGAGACTATGAGAAAGCCACGATTCGCCGAGAGAACTTTTTTTGTATTGCTGGTTGTCCTGATTAGCGGGATAGCGGCGCTCGCGCAAAGCAACAAGGGCACCATTGTTGGGACTGTCAAAGATCCCAACGACGCTTTGGTAGAGAAGGCGCAAATCAAAGTCACCAATGCGAAGACGGGTGACGTTCGTGAGGCCCAAACCGGCAGCGACGGCACCTACACGGTCACGAACCTCGAGCCTGGAACTTACAACGTAACCGCGGAAGCCACAGGTTTTCAAACCATCAATTTCGAAAACGTCGCAGTGGAGACGAATGCGCGTTTGCCACTCGACGTTAAATTCAGCAATGTCACTGGCGGTACCGGCACGGTAACGGTAACTGCCGATGCTGCGCCCGTGGTTGAGAGCGAGACTAGTGTCCGCGGCGACGTGATTACCGGCCGGCAAGTTACGGACTTGCCGATCCCACAAAGAAATTTCACTCTGCTCGCAGCGCTTTCTCCAGGTGTTACTCGGCCTAACCTCGGACTGCTGGGTGGCGGCGGAAACTTCGTTGCCGGCGGCGGCGGTCAGAACAATACGGAGTCCACGCGTTTCCGCGAATCAGGCGGGTCGGTCCTGGTAGTTAACGGCGCGCGCGCTACCAACAATAATTTCCGGTTAGATGGTGTTGACAACAACGAATCGCAGTTTGGGCAGATCGCGATCTATCCAAACCCCGACGCGATTGCTGAGTTTAAGATCGAGACGAGTGTGCCGACGGCTGAGAGCGGTCGCGCGGGCGGTGGCATTGTTTCGACCACCTACAAGTCTGGCGGCAACGCGGTGCACGGCACCGCCTTCGAGCAGTATCAGGGACGCTTCTGGAGCGCCGTGCCATCCAAGTTCGACAAGGGTACTGTTCCCATCCCGAACTACATCACGCATAATTACGGCGGCGTGGTTGGTGGTCCAATCTTTACACCTCGCTTCGGCGAAGGCGGAAGCTCGATCTATGACGGGCGCAATCGCTCCTTCTTCTTCTTCTCTCTCGCCGGTCAACGCAACCGCACTCCAATCTTCGGCGGCGGCGAATCGCCGTCTAACGTTCCGGTGCCAACCGCGCGCATGCGCGTCGGTGACTTCGGCGAGTTGTTGCAACCCGGTAATCTGGTCCGATACACCATACGAAATCCTGACGGCACCACGCGCTTCGTGACGGCGCCGGCCGGCACGCTCTTCGCCCCGAACGGAGTTGCTATTCCCAACAATGATCTGCGGCTTTGTCCAACTTGCGGCCCCCTGTCGCAGTTTGCGCTTAACTACGTCAATGCTTTTCCGTTGCCGAATCTTCCCGGCGCCGGCAGAAACTACAGCACTAATCGCTCGGAGCGCGCGAACGTCAATAGCTACGACATCAAGATCGACCACCGCATCACGCACGACAATTACTTTTTTGCTCGTTACAGCAAATCAGACACGGCCCGCTCTCGCGACAACTTTTTTCCACTAGGGGCTTCTCCCAACAATCACGATCTACCAGCCGGTCCCTCAGCCGGCGATGAGTTTGGCAACTCCAAGGGTTTCACGATGGGTGATACTCATACGTTCTCGTCGACGGTCATCAACGATGCACGCTTCGGCGTGACCCGCGTTCAGATTGGCATCTTCAATACCGGCGTCAATGGCACTGGCGGCTTTTCCCCGACGGTCTCCGCGGACCTCGGCGCCCGCAACATCAACCTCGGCAGCAGCACCAGCGGCATCGTCCTGGTCGGCATCGTGGATAACCTGACGGGAACGGATCGCGCCACGGAGTTTACTGGAGACGGTGGTCCTTTCTATTTTCTCTCCAACAACTTCAACTTCGCCGACGCCGTGACCGTCGTCAAAGGTAGCTCCACGCTGAAATTTGGCGGCGACTTTCGCGTTCGTCAAAATAGTAACTTCGACGGTGGGCGCAACGGCGGCACCAAGGGAAATTACCAGTATGGCACCAGCAACGTCGCCCAGCCGACGGCGCCGTTCGGTACGATCGATCGTGGGTTTGTTTCCGGTAACTACAACGGCATTGGAGCAAACGATACCGGCTCGTCGCTCGCCAACTTCCTGCTCGGTTACAGTCCCGGCTTCCTGACGCGCGGCGATCCCGGTGGTCCATTTTTCCAGTCGAGTAGAGAGATCGCGTTCTTCGTGCAGGACGACTGGAAAGCGCGCCCTGATCTGACGCTCAATCTCGGCTTGCGTTATGACATCTTCACCGCGCCGACTGAGCGTTTCAACGCCCAAAGCAACTTCGATCCGGCGACACGGACCATGATCGTTGCGGGCGACAACGCCCCGGGCGGACGCGATCTCGCCAACACCGACAAAAACAATTTCGGCCCGCGAATCGGCTTCGCTTACAGCGGTCTTAAGGAAGACAAAACGTTCGTTATTCGCGGCGGCTACGGTTTGCTCTACGCGACCGACATTAGCGCGCAGCAACCGCTGACAGCGAATCCGGGAACCGGCGCGTCCAGTTACAACTGCAATCCGATCAACAACCCGGGTGGCTGCCCGGCGGGTTTCCCGTTTCGCAATCTTTTCGACGTTGGTGTACCGCTTTCAATCGGCGTCGTTGTGGCTCCGGGTACGCGTTTTGCGGCACCCACCGGCGGCCGTTTGCTCTTCAACGATCCGAACCGCAAAGACGAGTTGTATCACCAGTACAACTTAACCGCGCAGTGGGAATTCCGGCCGAGTTGGCTTGCTGAAGTGGGTTACGTCGGCTCGATGGGTCGTAATCTTTTGGTGGTGCAGAATATCGGCACCGCGAACGATCAAGGTGGTCCAGGTTCGCGCGAGGTACTCGGTATCAATGAGGTCATCGCCACCCGCTATCGCGGTAAGTCGAATTACAACGCGCTGCAGTCCAAACTCGAGAAGCGTTTCTCGCGCGGCCTCTCAATTCTGGCGTCCTACACCTGGGCGCATGCCATTGACGATTCTCCCGGCGGCATCTGTTCAAACGGCGCCAGCGCACGCGATTGCGGTCCGGATGATCCGCTCCGACCGGAACTCGAGCGAGGCAGCTCCGATACCGACATTCGCCATCGCTTCACATTTTCCAACGTCTACGATCTGCCGCTGGGACGCGGCCGCTCTTACGGCAGCGACATGCCGAGGGCGCTCGACTTTTTGATCGGCGGATTCCAACTCAACAACATCATCACGCTCCAGAGCGGCCCCGTCTATAACGTGAC
>DASYMB010000304.1:0-3676 GCA_036009285.1 Pyrinomonadaceae bacterium
GAGCGAGGTTACCAAACGTTTGGCGATCGTGCGGCGCATTTCGCTCGCCGGTTCATCGCGGTAGTCGGAACCTTGCGCGGTCGAAGATTTTTGAAACGAACTCGACTCGACCGCTCGTAGATGTCTTTCCGGAGCCTGATCCGCTGCTGGTGTTGCGGTTGTAGCTCCGCTGATTAATCCCTCGACATCGCGTTTGATAATTCTTCCGCCGGGCCCACTGCCGCTTACTGAACGCAAGTCTATTCCGGACTCTGCCGCCATACGTGCCGCCAAAGGCGAGACGATCAGTCGACCTGTTGACGAGGTTGAGGTAGTCGGTGCGCTTTCGACTGGTTGCGCATTCTGCCGTCCATTTCCAGTAACATCGCGAGCGCCCGCAACTTTCTCAGCCGGCTCGTTATCTGCTGGCTCGGCTGTCGTGGCCGGCGCAGCTTCCGGCGCAGATTCTTTTTCCGTGGCTGTTGGGCTTTGGGCCGGCTGGCTCAAGGCAGCCTGGTTTATGAGGGCCGAAATATCTTCCTCAGGCTCACCGATGATGGCAATCAACTGGCCCAACGGAGCCAATTCGCCTTCCTGGATCAAAATCTTGCGCAAGACTCCGCTGCCAAGCGCTTGCATTTCCATGGTCGCTTTATCGGTATCGATCTCGGCAAGCGGTTCACCCATCGACACCTTGTCGCCCTCTTTCTTCAACCAGCGCGAGAGCTGGCCCTCCTCCATCGTCGGAGAGAGCTTGGGCATGATTACCTGAGTTGCCATTCAAACCTCATCAGTTTGTAAATCGTGAATCGTCAATCGTGAAATAGAACGTTGTTATTCACCGGTCGTCAATCTGAATAGGGAATCGGAAGGGACGTCCGTCTTCTCGTGAACCACCTAGCACGCCTTTAGCTATTTACGATTCACGATTTACTGATCCAGGTAAGCCACCTGACGCACGGCCGCAACGATCTGGTCCACCCCGGGTATCGCCAGATCTTCCAGGTTCTTGGCGTAAGGCATCGGCACGTCTGCGCCGGACACACGCTTTACCGGCGCATCGAGATAATCGAAAGCGCGTTCGGTAATCTCCTGGCTGATTTCCGCCCCCACTCCACAAAACGGATGCGACTCTTCGGCCACCACCACTCGATTAGTTTTCTTTACAGACTCGATGATGGTGCCGATATCCAGTGGTCTAATAGTCCGGGGATCGATCACCTCGCACGAGACGCCTTGTTTCTCCAAAACCTCAGCCGCTTTCAGCGCGACCGGAACCATGAGGGAACGGGCGACGATGGTAGCGTCCTTTCCTTCCCGTTTTATGTCGGCCACGCCGAGGGGAATAGTGAAGTCGGCATCGCCGGGAACTTCGCCCTTGTTTCCGTACATCCTTTCCTGTTCAATAAAAATTACGGGATCGTCGTCACGTATGGCGGACTTCAAAAGGCCCTTCGCGTCTGCCGGGGTTGAAGGCATCACCACTTTCAATCCGGGAAAATATGCGAACCACGATTCAAGGGCCTGCGAATGCTGCGAGCTCACCTGAAACGCTGAACCACCCGGGCCACGAAATACGATTGGAATTTTGAATTGCCCGCCTGACATGTAAAGCATCTTGGCGGCGGAGTTGATAATCTGATCGGTGGCGAGAATCGAGAAGTTGAAGGTCATGAACTCCACGATCGGACGGAGCCCAACCATCGCAGCGCCTACGCCGAGTCCGGCAAAACCGAGTTCGGTGATGGGAGTGTCAATGACTCGCTTCTCACCAAGCTCCTCGAGCAATCCCTTCGTAACCTTGTACGCCCCCTGATAAGCGCCGACCTCCTCGCCCATCAGAAAAACGTTTTCGTCGCGGAGCATCTCCTCACGTAGAGCTTGGTTGAGCGCCTCGCGCATGGTTACCACAGGCATTGAACGATTTCCCTCTTCTGAACTTGATACTGAGTAAGCAAACTGCTGGTTTGCGGTCGTTCGCTATCAGGGCTCTACGCCAGCCGACGCAAACTAACAGTTTGCTTTACAGAAAAACTGTTCCGCGAGCGCTAGCTACGTCATCGATGTTCAGCGCTTACCCGGCTCGATCGGATTGGCGTAAACGTCGGTGTACAGTTCTTTCGGATCGGGCAGGGGACTCTCTTCCGCAAAACGAACTGCCTTCTCAACCTGCTCCTTCACTTCCGCTTCAATCTTTTGAAACTCTGCGTCGGACATGACACCTTCTTCTCTCAGACTTGCAGAGAACAACTTAATCGGATCCCGTTCCTGATGGCGCTCAATCTCAGCGCGAGTGCGGTAGTTTCCAGGATCGGACATCGAGTGTCCCATGAAGCGGTAAGTTCGCACTTCGAGCAGCGTCGGCAGGTAGTGTTTGCGGGCGCGCTCGACGGCCCTAAGCGTAGCCTCGCGCACCGCCAGCACATCCATGCCGTCGACAAACTCCGCGGCGATATCGTAAGCACATGCCTTCTGTGAAATATCCTGCGACGACATCGCGCGCGCCAGGGACGTTCCCATCCCGTATTGATTGTTTTCGCAAATGTAAATGCAGGGCAACTTCCAGAGTTGGGCCATGTTCAGGGATTCATGAAACGCGCCCTGGTTGACTGCGGCCTCGCCGAAGAAACAGAGGGTAGCCTGATCCGTGCCTTTGTATTTAGAAGCGAAAGCGACGCCTGTCGCCAGCGGAATCTGTCCCCCCACAATTGCATGCCCGCCCAGAAAATTCACTTCTTTGTCGAACATGTGCATCGACCCGCCCTTGCCCTTCGAGCAGCCGGTTGCTTTGCCGTAAAGCTCGGCCATTACTGACTCGGGCGACATCCCCTTGGCGATCGCATGCGCATGCTCACGATAGCTGGTCAGTACGTAATCGTCTCTGCGGATCGCTGAAATTGCGCCAATCGCCACAGCTTCCTGGCCGATATAGAGATGACAGAAGCCGCCGATTTTTCCTGCGCTGTATGCTTCCGCCGACTTTTCCTCGAAACGGCGAACCAGAACCATCTGGTGATAGATGTTGACCAGCGTCTCGCGATCCAGTCCCGCAAGCCGGCTTTTTTGGGCTTCTTTCAAAGCTTCGCGATCCTGTTCACCATTTTCAGACTGCGCCACGTCCGGCGACTCCTGGTCCATCACACCGGTTGCGCTCGTGTCTTCGGCGCCCACCCGAGACGACTCCGGGGCGCCCTTTCTCATTTCGTAGTTTGACTTTGCCACTGGCCGTCGCTTTCGACTAATGAACCGCCATTGACGGCGGCTCGTTGAATCAAGATCGGATTCTTTCGTTGGTTAAATAGCGGTCTGGATTATACGCGAGGTTTGTAACCTCGTGCAAAACAGTGGTACTGGCAGTTTGCTTTGCGGCGCTCTGCGAATCCTTTGCGCCCTTTGCGGCAAAACGTGCTGAACCGCAAAGTGCGCGAAGTGGGAGGCAAGTTACGCAAAGAACAGTGGTTGTCAATTCCAAACCGCTCCAGTACCCAAAACTGAGCAAATGCAAACTCTTGGTTTGGATCTGATTCCCAAGACCCGATTACCCGTCTCCAAACTAAACAGTTTGCTTTACAACAAAACGCACACCGCATGGCTGCGATGTGCGTGTTCAAGACAAGATATTAAGTTACGTTTTACCGGAAAGCGTCGAGTGTGTTCATCGGATTGTTAGCCAGAGTCAAGACCGTTTTGCGTAAAT
>DASYMB010000305.1:0-16135 GCA_036009285.1 Pyrinomonadaceae bacterium
CGATCTTCTTTCTCGGGGTGCCGAGTGCGAAGGCAATTCCCGGCGCGACCGTCCAGGCTCCGCAGGCAGGCGGCGATCCGCCGGGCACGGTGGTAATTTCCATCAGCGAAAGTTTTTTTGATGGACTGCTGGAAACGATCTTTCGAGATTTAGAACCGCCATCGTTTAAGCTCGCGACTGCGGAGCCGTTGACGAGCTCGTCCCGAATCGCCAACGCCGCGTTTCAGGGTGGCTGCACCAACAGCGTGACGCTCGCGGCGGAAGCTAACAACGTCAAGACGCGGGTGCAGTTTGCAGCCGGCAAGATCGCGGCGCCGCTCGTGTTCAGTGGCAACTACAACTTGATGGGAAACTGCATGCAGTTTAAGGGGTGGGCGCAGACAACGATCCAGCTATCGTTTGATCAGCCCAGCCAGACGCTCTATGGACGTGTGAATGTTGAAGGAGTGAACCTGGAAGGCGTCAATCCGATCGCTAATAATTTCGTGACGGTGTTTGTGCGCAGCGCAATCGATACCCGCGTAAATCCGCTTCTGCTTTTACGTCCGCAGCAACTGCAGTTGGCGATACCGGTGCAGGCAAGCAATGGTTCGGTGAAGGCGCAGGTGAAAGATGTGCGCGCGGAAGTGCAGGATGGTTTCCTGCGTCTGCATATCACCTACGACTTCAGCGGCGCGAAGGGCCAGGCACCCCCCCAGGGGTAACGTAGGACATTCAGCGAGCCGCCTCTTGTCAGAACCGCCTGCGTAAGCGGGCGGCCTGGGCCTTGATCAACTTAAGGCCACCCGCTCACGCAGGTGGTTCTGACTTTGCCAGCGCGCGCTGCCGCTCGAAGTGGTCCACGATCTCCTGCGCAGTTTTCTTTCCCACAAACGGCGTCAACTCCGAAACCGCCGCCGCCGCAACTCGGTGAATCGAACCGAAATGTCTCAGCAATCGTCCCTTGCGCTTGTCGCCGACGCCGGGAATCGCCGAGAGTTCCGAAGTGAAGTCGCGCAGCTCGCGGCGTTTGCGATGGTAACTGAGCGCGTAGCGATGCGTTTCGTCGCGGATCATTTGCAGCAGACGAAGAATCAGCGAATGCGGATCGAGAAAGATGGGCTCGTGCTCGCGTCCTTTAACCAACAGGTAGGACACCTGATTGTGTTTTAGAGGAGGTTTAACCACGCCCACCATCGGCACCGCTTCAAGATCCAATTCGCGCATCGCGTCAGCAGAGGCGCTGAGTTGGGCCTTGCCGCCGTCAATCATGATCAAATCCGGCAAAGGCTTTCCTTCATCCAGCAAGCGACGATAACGACGCAGTACCGCTTCGCGCATCGACGCCACATCATTCGCCCCTGCCACCGTCTTGATGCGAAACTTGCGATACTCCGACCGGTTCATCTTCCCGTTATCTGACACCACCATTCCCGCCACGTTCTCCGCGCCTTGAATATGCGAAATATCAAACGACTCGATGCGCGCCGGGAAACGCGGCAGCTCGAGCGTCTCCTGCAACTCTTCGAGTACGAGCTTCATATCCGGCTTAAGTATGCGAAAGCGTTGTTCGAAGGCAAGCTTCGCATTCTTCTCGCCCAGATCGATCAGGTCACGCTTCTCGCCGCGCTGGCTATACTGAATTTTGACGCGTCGCCCTTTGCGCGCGGTTAGTGCCTTCTCCAGCAGTTCGCGATCCTCGAAGTCTACCGGGACATGAATTTCTTTGGGCACGTAGTCCGTCGCGTAATACTGCGCTAAAACTTCGCCGAGAAACGATGCCGGATCGAAATCATCGTCCGACAAATCTTCCCAGAAGAATTCGCGCCGACCGACGATGTGGCCCTCACGCATGGTGAAAAGTTGCAAAGCAAGTCGCGGCCCCTCGCGGTAGTACGCGAAAATGTCAACGTCGCGCTCGGGTGAGGTGGCCATCTTCTGCTGTTCGGAAAGCTTGACGACAGTCTGGCGCAAGTCGCGATACTTCGCCGCCATCTCGTAACGCAATTCTCCCGACGCCTGATCCATGCGCGTCTCGAGCGTATCTGCCAGTTCTGTGTTTCTCCCCTCGAGCAACAGCCGCACATCGCGCACCGCTTCCTGATATTGTTCCGGAGTGCACAAGCCTTTGACGCATGGTCCAAGACAACGCTTGATGTGATACTCGAGACACGGCCGCGGCGCCTTGCCGTCGATTTCGATGTCGCAGGTGCGGAGCTGAAAAGTTCTGTTGATTACGTCGATCGTTTTCCGGGCCATGCTCGCCGGCAGGAAAGGGCCGAAGTAAAGCGCGCCGTCTTTTTGGACACGCCGCGTGATCACGGCTTTGGGGAACGGCTCGTTGATCGTTAGTTTCAGATGCGGATACGACTTGTCGTCTTTTAGATTGACGTTGTAACGCGGCTTGTGTTTTTTGGTGAGCGTTGCTTCGAGTATTAAGGCCTCGACTTCATTGTCGGTAACAATTACCTCGACGTCCGCAATCTGTTTGACGAGCGCGTCGGTCTTGCGATCGAAAGGCCGCGCCTCTCGGAAGTATGATTGCACACGGCTGCGCAGCCGCTTCGCCTTGCCGATATAGATGATTTTGCCGGCGCTGTCCTTGTAGAGGTAAACGCCGGCGGAGACTGGAATTTCCTTGAGTTTTTCGGCTAATGTCACTGCTTAATGCTACTTAGGCTCTAAAATGTACTGTTACATTCTAACGCAGCACTCCAGTGAAAACCACGAGCCCCATAGGAACGACTCCAGGTTGGAGGAGACTGGGTTTCTCAGCGCTTTGGCGCTTCGCCCCTTGAGCGCTATATGAATTTCCCATTTACACTCGCTACCGAGCGTCAGTTCGACGCCGTCGGGTTCGGCTTGAATGCAGTCGACCATCTGATCGTCGTACCTGAGTATCCCGGGTTTGACACCAAGGTTCGCCTGCTGGAACACAGACAAGCAAGCGGCGGACAAGCGGCCACCACAATGGTTGCATTGCAGCGCCTGGGACTCCGCACCGCGTACGCCGGTCGATTTGGTTCCGACGCCGAAGGGCAGTTTGGTTTGCAGTCTATCAAGTCGGAAGGCGTCGACCTGGAATTCGCCGAAGTGATTGCGGGCGCGCGCAATCAAGTGGCCTTCATCATCGTCGATGCCCGCAATGGTGAACGCACCATCATCTGGGACAGAGATGAAAGAGTTAGTTACACCGCCGACGAAGCGCCGGTCGCGTTAGCTTCTCGCGGACGAGTGCTGCATCTCGATGCGCATGATCCACCGGCAGGCGCGCGGATGGCCCACGCTGCTCGCGCGGCAGGCACGATTGTCACGGCCGATGTTGACAATATCTATGAAGGCCTTCGCGAGCTGCTGCCCCTGATTGATGTGCTAGTCGGCGCAAAAGAATTTCCCCGGCGATTGACGGGCATTGCTGACGAACGCGCGTCGCTCATCGAATTGAAAGCTCGTTACGGCTGTGGGATCGTCGGGATGACGAAAGGTGCGAGCGGCGCAAGCGTCTACTGCGAAGGACAATTCATCGACTCGCCTGCTTACGAAGTGCCCGGTGGATGTCGCGACACCACCGGAGCGGGCGACGCGTTTCACGGAGGGTTTCTCTTGGGACTGTTGCGCGGCGAAGATGTTGAAACCAGCCTGCGGTTCGCAAACGCAGTGGCCGCGCTGAAGTGTCGCGATCTGGGCGCGCGTACTACGCTGCCGAGTGAAAACGAGTTAAGTGAGTTTCTTCGTAACGTAAACTGTGCGGGGTCCCCGGCCGGGCGGCCCGGCTGGGGTGCTTGATAGTTTGCGGAGTTTGAGCGGCACGGTCGTAAGATGTCGATAGCGTCCGACCGCAATCTAACAGATTGCTTTACAAGAGGCGCAAGATCGAGGAGGCATAATGGACAAATTACTTTTGCCAGTTCTCCTGGGAACGAATCGCAAGAACCGGAACAGCGTGCACCCCGCCAAGTGGTTGGTTGGTGAGATGGAGCAGCGCCCGGAGATCGAAACGCGTCTATTCGACGTCAGCGATTTTGCATTGCCGCACAATGACTATGGTCAGGGACTCAAGGATCGTTTTCCCGAGTGGCGAGATACGATAATCAAGGCGGACGGGTTGGTGATAGTCTCACCGGAATACAACCACGGTTACCCTGGCGCGTTGAAAGCGGTCCTGGATTTACTTCTGAAAGAGTACGTACACAAGGCGGTTTCATTTGTCGGCGTTTCTGCTGGTCCGTGGGGCGGCACGCGCGTCATCGAAGCCATGGTGACCATGGTCCGCGAGCTGGGCCTGGCCGTTACCTTCACAGATCTCAACTTTCCAAAGGTGCAAAATACGTTCGACGCTGATGGAAAACTTTTAGACCCAGCCTTCGAGAAACGCGCGAAGGATTTCCTGGATGAGTTGGTTTGGATGAGCCGCACGTTGAAGTGGGGCCGTGAGAATGTTCCATCGAAACACCACCCCAGTCCAACATCATGAAGCTGTTTTACCAAAATGGGAAGATTCTACTTGCTGTTTCTTCGCATTTTGGCTCATGGCTTAGCTAGCTAGTTCAACTCACATACAATCGAAGAAGGGTAGAACAACTATGGTGACAATTACTTTTTCCGATCGCGAAACGGAGAAGCGCGCATTGGCCTTCTTGCTGGGCCGCTTCTCGGGGCACGTCCTTCGTCAGGTGAGCACTTGATCCCTGAAGCTGCATTGGAAACTCTTGCCGACCAAAATATTCCCTTCATGGTTAAAGGCAAAACCACTTATGAACAGCAGATGGCGGCGATTCGAGATTCTGCTTCCTCTTCAGTTCAATGATGGGCGGGAGGTGCCTTTCGAATGGCTCGCCGAAGCGGTGCTGGAAGTTGTAGATCACTTTGGTGGAGCGAGCTATGAGACTCAGAAAGTTGAGGTCACTGGCGTGCTAGCGGGATTCTTTATCGAGACAATCTGGTAAAAATCGTGGTTGACGTCCCGGATGTGGATCAGAATCGTGAATGGATGAAACGGTTCAAGGCTCGATGGAAGGAACGACTCCAACAGATTGATCTATGGATGATTAGTTCTGAAATTGAGGTTGAATAACGACGGGTTAACAAATCAGCAGCGCGCATACCAGCACGACTTTGCCCAAAAAATGGTTCGGTCGGTTTTGGCCAAGCAGAAGCCCGACCGTTAGGGAGGCTCAAGATCGAAATTCTGGCAGAAACCAGAGCCCTTGCTGACGCGCGGGCTTCTGCTTGGGACAGCGTACTCAGCCCCTTGACACTTTTCGGGCAAGGCGTACCAGCACTGCCAAGCTATTTCAACCCGCGACTATGGCGCTCACAGCTAACTCAAAGACTCAGCCGACTTATGCACCGGTTGTAACGGCCACCGACAAGTGTTTCCTGAATAGATCAAGCACGCGTCGCCATGCATCCGCCGCAGCCTCGGGGTTGTAAACTTCCGGGCGCGTGTCGTTGAAGAAAGCATGGTCGGCATCGTAGCTGACTACTTCAATCGGCAAATCATATTTGCGCGCCGCTTCTATCAATTGATTCACCTTCTGGGGATTGATCCATGCGTCGCGCGTGCCGGCGATGAAGAGGGTCGGCACTTTCAACTGTTTCAGAACACTCTCTTCCGGAATGTCACCGTAGAAGGCAGCGGCAGCAGCGAGTTCGCTTATCTCACAAGCAGCTCGTAAGGCAAACGTGCCGCCCATGCAGTAGCCCGTAATACCAAACTTCTTCGCGCTATAAGAAGACTTCGCCACGGCGATGGTTTCGCGAATCGTTTCCAGGCCGTCGTCGATAGCGAGGCCCTGCATCAGTTTCGACGCCTCTTCCGTGTTCTTCGCCACTTTGCCGCGAAATAGATCGGGAGCGAGGCAAAGATAGCCTTCCTTTGCATAACGGCCGGCGAGATCGCGAATGTGATCGTTGATGCCCCACCATTCGTGAATCAAAATAACCGCGGCCGCGGTTTCATTTTCCGGACGCGCAACATGAGCGGTTGTGGCGCCGCGGGAAGTATTAAGGTTGAGAGTTTCTGTTTTCATAGCAAAGGCCCCCTAATGTCTTAATTATGCTTGATTATAGTTCAAACCGGGGAGACGCTGTAAGAGCACTCCAACCCCGGATTAGTTCAAGTCGAGACTCTTAGGTCCGAAGGACCGGAAGTTAGTAGCCCCGTCCGTGAGGGCGGGGAATCACCGCGTCTTCAAACGCAGAGGCCCGAAGGGCCGGCAGAAACGTGGCGTACCTTCGGCGCTCAGGCAACTAACTCGGCGCCACCCCGCTCACGGGCGGGACGATTAACTTCCGGTCCTTCGGACTTGAACCGGGTGCGAGCGATTACAACTCAACCGCCACCGCTCTCGACCCTACAGTTTCTTGCAAGCAAGTGATATAAAACTCTCGCTCTGCAATTCATCTTCCGCAGCCGGTAAAAAAATATGAAAGCCTTTGCCTCGTTCCTGGTCGCGCTTCTTTCCCCCTTTATGCTTTCCCCGGCTACGATTAAACCCACTCCTGCCGATCTGGTTTTCAAGAACGGCAACATATACACAGTCAACGAGCGACAGCCGCAGGCTGAAGCGGTGGCGGTTAAAGGCGATCGAATTATTTTTGTCGGTTCGAATCAAGACGTGCAGAAGTATGTTGGCAAGAGTACGCGCGTTATCGATCTCGGCGGCAGGACCATGGTGCCAGGTATGACTGACGCGCATCATCATCTTTCCGGAGTCGGTTTTCGCGAGCTGACGCTCAACCTCGAAGGACTCCGCAGCCTCCAAGAGTTTCTCGCCAAAGTTAAAGAGCGTGTGGATCAGAAACACCCGGGCGAGTGGGTGACAGGGCGCGGCTGGATCGAAACTTTCTGGAGTCCGGCAGTGTTTCCCACGCGCTGGGACCTCGACAAGATCGCGCCAAACAATCCGGTGTTCTTGGATCGCGCTGACGGCCACGGAGCGGTGGCAAACAGTGCGGCCTTAAAGATTGCTGGAGTCGATAAAAATACACCGAGCCCTTTTGGCGGTGAGGTCTCGAAAGATAAACAGAGCGGGGAACCAAACGGCATGATGCTCGATGCCGCGCAGGATTTGGTGCAGCAACATATTCCGGGAACAACTGCCGCAGACGCCGAACGCGCAATCATTCTGGGAGTGAAGCGCGATATCGAACTTGGTTGGACGCAGGTGCAGGACCCGGGCGGGAGTTTTGCGGAAGTGGAGTTGTTCAAAAAGCTTCACGACGAAGGGAAGATCAAGCTGCGTATCTACAAGGCACTCTCGGCGCCAGGCAAAGAGGCCGAGCGGCTGCTGCGTGATGGGCCAATCATCGGAGCCGACGATTATCACCTCACGGTGCGTACGCTGAAACTTTACGCCGACGGCTCGCTGGGTTCGCGCAGCGCTGCGTTGCTCCAGCCTTACTCCGACAAACCAGATACTTCCGGCTTCTTAACAATCAAGGAAGCAGAGTTGCAGCCTTTGCTGCGAGAGGCGCTAAGAAAAGGTATACAGATCGAAACGCACGCGATCGGCGATCGCGGGAATCGTTTCATACTCGATCAATACGAGAAGGCGATGAACGCAGTGCCGAAGTCGGAGTGGAAAATCAAGGAGCCGCGCTGGCGGGTTGAGCATTCGCAAATTGTTAACCCGGCGGATATCCCGCGTTTCGCAAAGCTCGGCGTTATCCCTTCGATGCAACCTTCGCACGCCATTGGCGATCTACACTTTGCGCCGAAGCGTCTGGGGATCGCGCGACTGGCGGGAGCTTACGCGTGGCAGAGTTTTATCAAATCCGGATCGATCGTGCCGGGAGGATCCGATGCGCCGGTCGAGCGGGGCGAGCCGATGATCGAGTTTTACGCGGCAGTAGCGCGCAAGGATTTGAGAGGCTTTTCCGGCGAAGGCTGGCACCCGGAAGAAGCAGCCACGCGTGAGCAGGCGCTCCGGATGTTCACCGCGTGGCCTGCCTATGCGGCCTTTGAAGAAAACCTACGGGGTTCGATTGAACTCGCCAAGCTTGCGGATTTCACGGTGCTTTCCGCTGACATCATGAAGATTCCGGAAATGGAAATTTTGCAGACGCGCTGTGTGATGACGGTGATTGGCGGCGAGATCGTTTACGAAGCAAAGTGAAAGCCCTATTACAACTGATTCAAGACAGCCAAAACGATTCAACCAGGCTGCGGAGCAGGCGGCAGCATAAAGCGTGGGGTGTAGCGAAGCGAAACCTTAGCGTTCACGCCGTAGGAGGAGAGTAAAGCAATCTGTTAGATTGCGATGATTGGTGACCTCTCAACTGAGTGCTAACCTGCGACCGCAAACTAACAGTTTGCTTTACATCAAGATCATAAGATAAGGAGCACTAATTATGTCTAGTCCATCGGCACAACAGCCATCGCCGCAATTATTTTTTCAAACCATCAATGCCTATCAGCGCACCGAAGCGTTAAAAGCCGCAATCGAGCTCGAGGTTTTTGCAGCCATCGGTGAGGGAAACGCTACTGCCGCAGACATTGCCAAGCGCTGCGGTACCTCGGAGCGAGGCATGCGCATCCTCTGCGATTTTCTCTGCATCATGGGCTTTCTCAATAAAGATGAAAGCCGTTACAAGCTCACACCTGACTCCGCTATGTTTCTTGACAAGCGTTCGCCTGCGTATCTTGGCAGCGCTGTGGAATTCATTTCGACGCCGGAGCTCACCGAAGGGTTCAAGAATTTTGCGGACGCTGTTCGCAAAGGCGGCACGACGATGATGGATGGCGGCACAGTGTCTCCCAAGAATCCCATCTGGGTGAAGTTTGCCCGCGGCATGGCGCCGATGATGGCGCTGCCGGCGCAGTTGACAGCGAAGATGGTCGATCCGGCCGCAGATCGTAAACTAAAAATTCTCGACATCGCTGCCGGTCATGGACTCTACGGAATCGCCTTCGCGAAGAATAACCCGCGGGCAAGCGTCGTCGCACTCGATTGGCCCAACGTGCTTGAAGTTGCCAAAGAGAACGCGCAAAACGCCGGCGCGGCCGATAGATATTCGACTATTGCGGGAAGTGCGTTCGACGTCGATTACGGCACCGGCTACGATCTGATCCTGTTAACAAACTTCCTGCATCACTTCGATCCGCCGACAAACGAAACTCTTTTGCGAAAGGTCCAGGCGGCGCTCGGTGAAGGTGGTCGCGCCGTCACACTCGAGTTCGTGCCGAATGAAGATCGCATCTCCCCACCCGATGCGGCTGCCTTCAGCGTCCAGATGTTGGGCGGAACGCCGGCGGGCGATGCCTACACATTTCCCGAGTTGGAGCGGATGTTTGCGAATGCAGGATTTTCCGGCAGCGAGATGCATGAGTTGCCACCGACAATCCAACGGGTGGTGATTTCGCAGAAGTAGTGCACCTTTGAAGGCTCATCGGTTAGTTGCGTGACTGCATGTCTGCGCTTTCGTGGAGATTGATTAACAATGCCGGTCATTTCAATGTTTTACGGCATCATCGTGTTGATGTACTACTTCGATAACAGGAGACACCACCAGCCACATATTCACGTTCAGTACAGCGACGAAGAAGCGGTAATATCAATACCGGACGGCAACGTTATCGAGGGTTCCCTTAGAACTGCTAAACTTAGGTTGGTGCAGGCTTGGGTTGAGATTCACCAGGATGAACTAATGGCGGATTGGATGCTGGCTGTAAGCGGCCAGACTATATTTAAGATTGAGCCGCTAAAATAGGGAGACTGAAGTATGAATAGAGTTATCGGCGTGGCGGCCAATGACGATTTCTCGCTGGTCCTGAAGTTCAACGACGGCAGTGTCAAAAGATTTGACGCTAAGCCTTATCTTGACTACGTGTTCTTCCGTGAACTTAAAGATCTAAACTATTTCAAACAGGTCAGTGTCGCCTTTGGCACGGTCCAATGGCCGCATGAGCAGGATATTAGTCCCGAGACTTTGTACCTTGAAAGCGTCGCAGTTCCTGTCTCCGCACCTGATGATCACCGCAACGTTGCGTAATCACAGTCCTCAGACTTCGTCCACCGCTGGCCGGTTTGCGAGCACCGTCGCAATGGTCTTCAAGAGGTCATCGCCGCGGAAGGGTTTTGAAACGTAAGCAATGAAGCCGGTCTTGAGCGCCTCATTTCGATCCAGTTCGGCGTGGGCCGTAACGGCCATGCAGGGTATGGTTCGCGTGCGTTGATCGGTCTTCAGTTCCTCAAAGACTCCCCAGCCATCCAGCACCGGCATCGACAAGTCGATCACAATCAGGTCCGGAGGCACGTCGCGGGCAATTGCCAGACACTCGCTTCCGTCTCTTGCTTCGCGCACCTCATACCCCGCCCCCGAAAGCAAAAGCTGCAACAGCTCGCGGTTATCGTCGTGATCGTCAGCAATTAGAATCGTAGTAGCCATGAGTGGTATTGGCGGCTTTGCGGTCCAACGGTACAGTTGGGACTTATAACTTAGGGCCGTTAGGGTGTCAATCAGGCTCCAGGAAAGCATTTCTTGACTCACCGATTCCGACACGTCCATAATCGTGAAGAGACGTATGCCCCCGCCGGTGTCTCAGCCGGCGTTCGGCTCAGTTATGATTCTCACCATGAGCGCGCGTTCAAAACAGATCCTGCAACGGAGGAACATACTGTGGTCAGCGGACAACTGGAAGATAGCTTGCGCCATGAGATAGAAAGTTATCTTGAAGGACGCATTGTCGGTATCAAACAAGAGATAGCCGCACTTCAGAGCCAGCTCAATGAATCGCTCAGCCGGTTGTTGGATCGCCAGGGGGAAGTTCAACTCGATGGCGGTGTCGCCTCTTCCATTCTTGAACATTTGCGGGCGGCCCACGAAGAAGGAATCGACCTCGCTGCTTCTGAATCGTCGCGCGCGAAAGCTTCCAGCGATATGGCCATCGTGAAAGCGGCCATCTCTGAAATAGACGAGCAGGAATCGCAGGCGAATATCTTGAAGATACTGGTCAACCGCGCTGCCTCATTTGCGCCGCGCGTTGCTTTCTTCGTGATTAAAGGCGACCAGTGTATTGGCTGGCGCGCGCGCGGTTTCCAGGGCACCGTGGGCGATGCGGCAATCCACCAAATGTCGTTTGCCGTGGCTGCGGATACGGCCGTCGGCAATGCCGCGAGATCGCGCGCTTCATGGAGCGGCGGTCCGGGCTCGCATTCTGAAGACCACATAATGCTCAACCGGTTAGGCGACGAGCCGCCGGCTAGAATCGTTACCATACCGCTCGTCGTCCGCAATCGCGCGGTCGCAGTTTTGTACGCCGATTCTGCCGATCTCGATTCCGATGCGATCAATTTAGAAGCTCTCGAGACACTGGTTCGAGTAGGCGGAATGGCGGTTGAACTATTGGTTGCGCGCGCCGCGCCGGCAGTGCAGTCGGCCGCACCTCAACCTGCCCAAGCGGAACGAGCGAGTGGGGAAGCAGCTCCCGCCACCGAACAATCTACATACACGCCGACAGTTGAGTATGACGAGATAACGCCGGTTGTAGAAGAGAGTGCGCCGCCGCCCACAGCGTTCCCGACTGAGGTTACGGAGATTGAAGCTGTGCCTGAACCGCAGCACGTTGATGTACAGGCCGAGCCACACCCGGCTCCATGGCCCACGCCTCAACCACAGGTTACAGAAATTCCCCGTGAGCCGGCGCGTTCTGAACCGCCGCCGCAGCCGATAGAAATCGCGGCCGAATTCGCCCCACCAGTCGAAGCGCCAACACCTTCTCCCGCGACAACCCCGAGACGCCGATACGGCGCCGATGTCGAACTGCCCGTTGAAGTGGCCAGCGAAGAAGAGCGTCGGCTCCATAACGATGCACGGCGTTTTGCCCGGCTGCTGGTTTCGGAAATCAAACTCTATAACGAACAGAAGGTAACTGACGGCCGCTCGCAGGGTGATCTCTATTCGCGCCTGCGCGAATACATCGATCGCTCTCGCGAGATGTATGACAAGCGCGTTAATCCGGAAGTGGCGAAACGATACGATTACTTCCACAACGAGCTGGTCACGACGCTTGCCGAAGGCGATGAGCGCAAGCTGGGTGGCGCGTATCCCGGAGCAACGGTTTCGGCGTAACACGCGACTAAGTTTCGAGTTTCGGGTGAACCAAGCAGAAGCCCGACCGTTAGGAAGGGCTCGCTATCGGAGCCTGAAGTGCAACCCTCCCTAACAGTCGGGCTTCTGCTTGGTTAACTTGAAACTCGAAACCCGAAACTCGAAACTGTTTTAAGAGGGGTAGTTCTGTGAAGAAATTAGGTAAGTATCGGCTGACGCTTATTTTGATCGGTCTTGCTATTGTTGCCGGCGCCTCGCTACCGGCTTTCATGACGGCGAGTTGTCTGACGCGACAGCAAACTCCCGCTGAAATACGCGCGCTCGAAAATTTGCGCGCAGCGACCCGCAGTGGAGTGTTGCCCTCCGAAGACGTGGTAGCGCGTATTGAGTCCGATTTTCCGCGTAGCAAAGCTGCGGCGCTCGCGACGATCGTTCGCGCGCGCATTCGAATTAACGCGAAAGATTTGGCCGGCGCCGCCGCGCTGCTCGATACAAGCTTAATCCACGATCACAGTTTGCTCGGCGACTACGCGCTCTTTATGCGGAGCAGTGCTCTTGAACAAGCAGGCAGGATACCTGAGGCGCGCATAGCTTACGAACAATTGCTCGCTGACTATCCCGCTTCGATTCGCGCGCGCGAAGCTGCCTTGCGGGCCGCCGGCATAGTTATGCGGAGCGGCAGTGCAGCGGCCGTGCCTGTTCTGCTGAAAGATCTCACCGCCAGGGATGACCCGGCTGCTCTTCTGTTAACCGCCAGGGCTTTCGAGCAGACTTCTGACTCAACCAGAGCGCTCGCGTATTACCGTCGTATTTATTTTTTCGCGCCTGCGTCCGCGGAAAGCGTTGAAGCCGCGGCAGCAATCTCGCGACTCGGTTCGACTCCCTCGCCCGCAAGAGCAGATGAGGCGATGGCCCGTGCAAATAAACTCTACGAGGCCAAACGATTTTCTGACGCCTCGCAAGCTTACGCCGACGCCTTCGCGAAATTTCCGGATTCGGCAAACTCCGAGGGCCAACTACGCCGCGTTATTAGCGCAGCGAACGTCAGGAAAACAACTGATGCGGTTAGCGCTCTGAATGCTATCCCGTCATCTGCGGGCGAGATGCGCGCGGAAGCGCTCTACTACGTCGCCCAAACTTACGCGCGCACGAAACAATGGGACCAGGTGCGCGCAAGCGTCGAAGAGCTGCGACGCAGTTTTCCCAGTAGCCCATTCACGCCGCGCGCGCTCGTCAGCGTCGGACAGATCGCCGAGGACGCGAACAGCAATGCCGATGCTTCGTATTTTCTCCGCACGGCTGTCAACGGGTATCAAGATTCGGGCGAAGTGGCCCAGGCGCAATTCGACCTCGCCTGGATGACGCACGAGGACAAAAACTTTTCCGAGTCGTCCAAACTTCTAACCGAACATCTCGCTTATTACGCCGACAAAAACACCGACAATCGCGGCCGCGCGGGCTACTGGGCCGCGCGCGACTCTGAGCGTGCGGGCAAACTCTCGGAAGCGCGTGCGCTTTATAACGCGATGCTCCGGCGCTACGACGCGAACTGGTATGGCTACCTGGCGAAGCAGCGATTAGACGCAATGCTTCGCAGCGGCGTCGGGACTATTCCGCCAAAGAACTTTACTTCGGATTCCGTAGTCGGGCGTGCTGTCGCGAACCTGCAAACTGTCACCGTCGCTGAAGAGACGGCCGGCGCGCCGGAAGAGAAGGCGATTGCGAAAGCTGATGAACTCAACAATGTAGGTCTCAATGATTGGGCGTTGGAGGAATTGGCCGTTGCTTCCTCGTCTGCGGGAAACAGTCCGAAAGTGAATCTGGCGATCGCGCGAGTTTATCGTGCTTCAGAAGATAACGTGCGCGCGCTCAACGTGCTGAAGAAAAGTTTTCCTGACTACTCGCAGATGAAACCTGAAGAGCTGACGCGCGAGGAATGGGACGTTTTCTATCCGTTATCTTACTGGGACATTATTGTTCAGGAGTCGCGTGCGAAAAATCTCGATCCTTATCAAGTGGCCGGGCTGATTCGTCAGGAGACGGTTTTCATGACGCGGGCGCGGTCGGGCGCGAGAGCTTATGGGCTGATGCAGTTGCTGGTTCCTACCGGCGTTTTGACCGCGAAGAAATATGGCGTGGACCGTGCCGTTACCGAGGAGTCGCTTTATGAGCCGCGTCTAAACATTCAACTCGGCACCGCCTACCTGCGCGATCAGATCGATAAGTTTGGCCGCATCGAATACGTAGCCGCGGCTTACAACGCCGGACCGATTCGCGCGGTGCAATGGCGCGCATCGCTGCCTGCCGAGATGGATGAGTGGGCCGAGGCCGTTCCGTTTAAGGAGACGCGCGGTTACGTGCAGGGCGTGGTGCGAAACCGGCTGCAGTATTCGCGACTCTACGACGCGAATGGAAAGTTTCGTGCTGAAGTTGGAACGAGAGCGGTGACAAGGCAACCAGCGAGCGGCGCGACGCCGGCAATAGAGCCGGAGGATTCGTCAGTGCGCAAGCGGCGTGTTAGCGGTAACGAAAACGAGGAATAAACGAATGATCCCGAACTTCGTCCTAAGCCCGCGAAGCAGGGCGGCAGCATAAAGCCCAGGGTGAAGCGAAGCCTGGGTTACGTCAGCGATAAAGAACCGAGCCCGTAAAGCGGGCGAAAAGCGGAGACGGGATTTGGGTAATGAGAGATAGAGGTTTAATTCACGAACTGTCGCCCGCTTCGCGGGCTCTTTGTCTTTTGGGCGATGCCGATCCCAGGGTTTCGCTTCGCTTCACCCTGGGCTTTATGCGCTCGTCCGCTCCGCGGACTGGTGAGTCTCGATGGAACATAAAACTTCTGGCGCTGTCCGTATTAGTAGTTGTTTCAGTTGCTAGTCCAAACGCGATCTTTTCTCAACGTCGAAACAGTGCAGCGCCTTTACCTTCGTCGAGAGCCCTCACCATCGCCACCGAACCCAACGCCATCATTTGGATCGATGACATTCGCCGTGGTGTAACTGACGCCTCGGGGAGGATCGAGTTAAAGAAGCTTTCGGTGGGCCGACACACGGTTCGGGTCCGGGCCATGGGCTTTAAGGAAGTCACCATGCCGCTCGTCGCCGGCAGACAAAACGTGGCGGTGAAACTCATTAGAACTAGCGATCAATCCGAGTTGCTATTTCAGCAGGCTGAAGATGCACGCGAAAAAGCGAAGGACGATGCTGCCAGACAAAAAGCCGCTGAACTGTATCGAGAAGCTCTGAAACTCCGTCCGGCCTTTGCCGCCGCGCATGTGGGCCTCGCTCGCGTGCTGCTTGATTTGAATCAATACCAGCCGGGCCTCAATGAAATTGAAGCGGCGCGTCGTTCCCGGCCTGCTTACGCGGAAGCTTCCGCTGTCGAAGGTCGCATCAATCGAGAGGCTGCTTTCACCGACGAGGCTATTCAATCCTTTCGCCGATCGATCCGCGAGGCGCGCGGGTTTCAGCCGGAAGCGCATGTAGGCTTGGCGCGAGTGTTGGAAGACAAAGGTCAGTATGAAGAAGCTATCGCGGAGTTTCGCAAAGCCATCGACCAGCTTTCAGATTCGGAGCCAGTGATTTACCAACTGCTTGGCGCGGCCTATGAGCGCGCGCAGAAATACAAAGAGGCAGTCGCAGCTTACGAGCAGTATCTTGCTTTAGCGCCAAACGGTAGCCTCGCTCCAGCCATTCGTTCAATCATCGAGCAACTCCGGCGCGATGCCGCGGGACAAGAGATCATTCCTTAACTCAAAAACCACTTCGCGTTCCTTGCGGAAGTTCCTCTATGCAATCTCAGTAGCCTCTGTGGTTAATGCTTTCTGGTGGCTTTCGTGTATTGAACAAAGTGAGCGAGGATGTAAACCAGCACCAACGACATTACAAAAGCAATGACCAATTCTTTCGCGTGAGTCTCGCTTTCAACTCGCCGCAGGTGTTCGGGTGTCCCGGGCTGTTTGAAAACTTGACGATCACAATAGTTGCTAAACGTACGTGTGCGGGTGACGAACACGACACCATTGTCAGAGTTATAGCTTTCGAAAGTTGCGAATCGCTAACCGGCCAGCGGGGCAAGCCCGCCCCGACCCGAGCCAGGCAGA
>DASYMB010000306.1:0-9270 GCA_036009285.1 Pyrinomonadaceae bacterium
TTACTATTGAGAGCGGGGAACTGACGCCAACGCTGAAAGTGAAGCGACGCGTAGTTGATGAAAAGTATCGCGATGTGATCGATGCGCTATACGAGGAAGCGTAACAACTTCGACTACGGCCGCGTATTGGGAAAGTGCTGCTGGAAGTGGTCCAGAATTCTTTCGGCCGCTCCGCGTGCGGCCTGATTCAAGTAGTAATCTCCATTGGTGGATGGAGTAGGAAGCCTGACGCGCTGGTTTCTATAGGCCTCGGGATAAACGTTTCCGGAGGTTTCTTGTTTCGCAGTGATTGGAGTGAAGACTGAATACTGAACGTAGACGTTGTATGGGTCGTCATTGATTCCGGTATTACCGGTGAAGGTGTTTGGGCGCAGTTGCAGCCAAACTATGTAAGCCTCTTTTTCCTCTTTTGCCCGCCTCACGGCGTCGGCGCGCCCCATATCGTTGGTCGAAATCTGAGCCTTTACCGACAGCGAATCGTCAAGCCGGTCGGCGCAACTGCGTAGGACTCCGCTGAAGGCGTTGAGCGAAATCCTTGTAAAATCTCCGGTCTTATCGATAGCGACGATGAAGGTGAATGCCGGCTTGGGTTTTTCCGCGCGGGCCAAAGGCGTTGGCGTTGCTTCGGGAGTTGGAACGGGCACCGGGGCCGTTGATTTCTTTACCCGCCGCCCGGACTGCGCGACAACAGCCAAGGCACACACTGCCAACAGCGCCGCAATTATGGCAGCCGCTAGTCCTCTTGAAACTCGAGCGTAGTTTGACATCGGTTACCTGATGAATTGAATCCTCCGCATTCTAGCACCTGCCTAAGAAATCCCGGAGCTTGTTTGCTAAACTGAACCGAAGTTTTAATTTGAATGAGAGTCGAGGAAACCTGGAACCGTGCCTTCACTGATCATCACCAGAGTTTGTGAGCAAGCGCGTGGGGTGCGTTCGTTTGATCTCATGCCGGAGGGCGCGAGCGAAAAGCATGGCGTTGCGTTTGCGCCGGGCCAGGTTGCAGTGCTCGCCGTTGCTGGCGAAGCGCCGGCTTATTTTGCGTTTGCCAGTGCGCCCGAGGATGCGGAATTGGAAGTCCTGGTCAAGCGGAACACGGGCGCCAGTAATTTGATTTTCAACCTGGGGGTTGGCGATCGGATTGAGTTGTTGGAAATTGCTTGTCGCGGCTTCGCTCTTGACGATCAGAAAGGCAAGGATCTCGTTTTCGTGGCGATGGGGACCGGTGTCGCGCCCCTGCGATCCGCGCTGCGCCATGTTTTGAAACGAAAGGCAGAGTTTGCGCAGTTGGTGGTGCTCTACGGCGCGCGCACGCCGGACGACTTTTGTTTTCGCGATGAGACGGAGAGTTGGGAAGAGGCGGGCGTGGAATTGCGCCAAGTGATCTCAAGGCCCGACGGCCACGACTGGTCAGGTCCCACCGGCTACGTTCAATCGCTGCTGGACCACGTGCTGCCCAATCTCAATTCGCCGGTTGCGCTGATTTGTGGCTCGTCGGAAATGATCGAACAAACGCGCGACCGCCTGGGCCAAATGGGCTTCAAACCGGAAGAGATACTGACGAACTACTGATCGCTTATTGTCGTTGGGTGGAGAAGCTTTGCACGAGGTCATGCGCGCTTATTTTTCGAACCCGCGCAGCGGGAAGCAATAAAGCTTGGGATGAAGCGCGGCGAAACTCCAGGATTCCAAAGGCAGGAAATTTGAGCGCGCGAAGCGTGCGTTAGGAAAAAACCGCGATCTGTTGACGAAGAATTGCTGAGGCCCACAGCCTTGCAGCGTTCAAACGGACGGACTGTATATCAACTGCCGAATGGCTTCGCTCAGCACGATCCCCTCTGACGTCTTTGTTACATACTTGCTGATGCCGGCTTCCCGCGCTAAGGTTTTGAGCTTGTTGCTCAATTTCGTGGGTGTCACCAAAATGGTCGGCATGCGTTTGCGATGACGCAGGGAACGCGCGAGCTGCGCCATTTTCAAGCCTTCAGTTCCTTGCCATTCCAGATCGATTAGCAACAAGTCGTACGGAATCTCACTCTCGAGAAACATGACCGCGCCCCCACGATCCGAACAAGCTATCAGCCGGTAATCACGTACAGTCAGCACTTGTCGCACGGCCGCTATCAACTTCAGATCAGTACCGAGATACAAGAGCCGAAACCTTGATTCCCTCGAACGCGAATGCATACAATTCGACGTGGACCGAAACCTCCTTCTTGAAAGAGGGTGATCAAAGTCAGCGGCTTCTGTACGACGTGATGCGGTGGGTGGTCGGTTAAGTCAGCGGACAGTCCATCGTCCCGAGTCACATGTGTGACGGCCCCATGAGGTCAGTACACCACGCGGTAGCGGGTGGTGTCTCAACCGGCAAGCGGTGGTCAGTTAACTCAGCGGACTCGGCAGTGTCTTGCGGAAAACGGGTGAACAAACCGGAGCGGCTTCTGTTATCCTCTGCGGCGATCGAGTTTGATAAATCGACAACGGCCAAATGCGTAGCTCAACCTCCCACAAAAGCGAGTGATGAGCATCGCCGTTGAGCACATACTGAGGTACGTCATTCCGCAAACTAAGATTTAGCCCACAAAAGCGAGTGATGAGCATCGCCGTTGAGCATGGAAGGTTCCAACTCACGGCGAACAGCGAACGCGAACGCAGTCTATCCTCAACACGGGATAAACGCAAGCCTGTATTTTCGGATGTTGTCCCAGCGGGAGGTAGCTCCTGATGGGCAATGCGCGGCCCAGGCCGAAACGGCTGGCGGAAAAGCTCAGGCGGATTCGTCTTGAGCTTGGACTTTCGCAAACGGAAATGCACAGGCGTTTGGAAACGGAAGAAAAGATTCTCTATACGCGAATATCCGACTACGAATTGGATAAGAACGAACCTTCACTCTTGACTATCTTGGCCTACGCTCGCGCCGCAGGCGTTCACATTGAGGACATCGTCGACGACGAACTTGACCTGCCATCGAAGCTCCCCAGTAACGTCAGATATCAAGGCCTCAAACGCAAATCGCGATCTCGGTAGTATCGGCCCAGTAGGCTTGCCTGAATGAATGCTCATTCAGTATTATGGCGTGGTTAAATCTCTCGTTTGATTTACCTCGTGCAAAGAAGACAGGCCGGAATGCCTGTCTTACTAATTGGAAAGAGAATGATAGGCAGAGCATGCCGGTCCTACCAATAATGAGAATTGAAAAAGCTGCAGTTTTGGGCGCTGGAACGATGGGGGCGCAGATTGCCGCACACCTCGCAAACGCAGGTGTGCCGACCATCTTGCTTGATATCGCACCGCGCGAGTTGACGCCCGAGGAGCAGGCCAGGGGGTCGACGCTGGAGGCAAAGGAAGCAAATCGGGAAGTGCGCAACCGCATCGCGCGCGCTGGACTCGAGGCGGCGCGGAAGGCAAAGCCTGCGGCGTTCTTCACGCCCGATAAAGCCGCGCTCGTGAGCATCGGCAATTTTGACGACGACCTTGCGAAACTCAAGGACGTCGATTTGATCATCGAAGCAGTTGTTGAGAACCTCGAGATCAAACGAAGTCTGTATGAAAAACTCGAGCAACACCGGCGGCCGGGTTCGATTATCGGATCTAACACGAGCGGAATACCTATTCATCAGTTAGCCGATGGTCGTTCTGAAGATTTTCGCGCCCACTTCCTCGGCGTCCACTTTTTTAATCCACCTCGCTATCTTCATCTCGTCGAAATCATCCGCACCGAATGGACCAAGCCGGAAGTGTCGTGCTTCATGTACGGCTTTCTCGATCAGCGACTCGGCAAGGGAGTTGTTCCGGCGAAGGATCGGCCAAACTTTATCGCTAATCGCATTGGCACGTTTGGCTCAATGGTTACGATCAAGACCATGTTAGATGATGCTTACACTATTGAGGAGATCGACAAGATCACGGGACAGGCTGTGGGCCGGCCCAAAAGCGCTACCTTTCGCACGCTTGATCTCGTTGGACTCGACGTCGGTGGTCATGTCATCAAGAACCTTTACGAAGCGCTGCCGGATGACGAGGAGCGCGAGGTTTTCGTAGCGCCGGAATTTCTGGGTGCGATGATCGGTAAGGGAATTCTTGGTAACAAGACGAAGGGCGGTTTCTATCGCCGGCAGCCGGGCGAGGGCGGAAAAAAGGAAATTTGGACCATTGACCACGCCACGCTCGAGTATCGTCCGGCCCAAAAAGTTAAACTGCCCGCGCTCGACATGGCGAAGAACATCGAAGACTTGCCCGAGCGTATCAAGGCTCTCGTTTGGGGCAAGGATCGCGTCGGCGCGTTTCTTTGGAAGACGATGTCGCGCATCTTCTGTTACACCGCCAACCGAATTCCGGAGATAGCCGACACGATAGTCGAAATCGATCGCGCCATGCGCTGGGGCTATAGCTGGGAGTTGGGTGTGTTCGAGACGTGGGACGCAATTGGCGTTGAAAAATCAGTCGCGCGAATGAAAGAAGAGGGCGTTTCGATTCCGCCGAACGTGCAGAAGCTGCTGGATGCGGGCGCGAAATCTTTCTACAAAAAACACGATGGGCAACAGTTTTACTTCGACTTCGCTTCCGAGCAATACCTGCCCCTCGCTGATCAGCCTGGCGTGATTATTCTCAAGTCTCAGAAAGACCGCACGGGCGTTATCAAGAAGAATTCAGGCACGTCTTTAATCGACATTGGCGACGGCGTGGCCTGCCTCGAATTTCATTCAAAGATGAATGCCATCGGCGGCGACACTTTGCAGATGCTCAAGCAGTCGCTCTCCGAAGTTGAAAAGAATTTCGTTGGCCTGGTCGTGGGAAATCAGGGGGCAAACTTCTGTGTGGGCGCCAACATTATGTTGATGCTGATGGAGGCGCAGGAAGAAAACTGGGAAGAGCTCGACATGATGGGGCGAGCTTTTCAAAACGCCACGATGAGTTTGCGTTATTCGCCGAAACCGGTGGTGGTTGCTCCGTTCAATCTGGTTTTCGGCGGCGGCTGCGAGATGGTGCTGCATGGCGATCGGGTGCGGGCCGCGGCAGAAACTTATATCGGTCTGGTTGAAGTCGGCGTCGGCATTATTCCGGCAGGCGGTGGCACGAAGGAGTTGCTGCTGCGCACGCTCGATTCGATTCCGAAGAATGTCGACGATGCCGATCCGTTCCCCTTTGTGAAGCGAGCTTTTGAAACGATCGCACTGGCGAAAGTCGCCACGTCGGCGGAGGAGGCGCGCACGCTGGGGTTCCTGGCTGAAGATGATACGATTTCGCTGAATGGCGATCGTTTAATTGCCGACGCGAAAAAGGAAGTGCTGGCGCTGGCCGCGAGTGGTTACGTGCAGCCGCAACAACGGACTGACATTCTCGCGTTAGGTAATCCGGCGTTGGCGACGTTGAAACTCGGCATCCATCAAATGAAGCGCGGCGGCTACATCTCGGACCACGATGCGCTGATCGGCGAAAAGCTCGCACGCATTCTGACGGGTGGAGACTTAAACCATCAGACGCGAGTTTCGGAGCAATACCTGCTCGACCTTGAACGCGAGGCTTTTCTGTCGCTGGCCGGAACGCGTAAGACGCAGGAACGTTTGGCGGCGATGTTGAAGACGGGAAAGCCGCTGAGAAACTAAGTCAAGGAATTCAGGAGACAGAATTCAGATAGAATTCAGAAGACAGGAGAAATACAAAGCCGCTCATAGCCGTAAGGACTCTGTGCCAACTATCACCCATCGTTGGATATGAATTACCTGAAGTCGCTTGGAAGCGAGCGATGAACACCAACATCTAAGATGGGAGACTGTACATGCAGCGGCTACCAGCTCGAAACTTTCAAGACTTGGTTGTTTGGCAGAAGGCGCATCACTTTGTTCTTGGCGTGTATCGCCTCAGCAAGCTATTTCCCCGTGAAGAAATTTACGGGTTAACTTCGCAATTTAGACGTGCCGCGATCTCGGTAGCGGCAAATATTGCTGAAGGATTCAAGAAGCGAGGACGAGCAGACAAAGTTCGTTTTATGAATATTGCGGAGGGCTCGCTTGAAGAATGTCGCTACTATCTGATTCTGGCTGGGGATCTCGGTTACGGAGATCCGTTAATGCTGTTGAGCGAATTGGAAGAAATCAGCAAGCTGCTCGGCAGCTATTCGGCAGCAATTAAGGCTTCTGTCTCCTGACTTCTGTATTCTGAATTCTGAGGTGCTTATGAAAGACGCAGTAATCGTATCGGCAGTAAGGACCGCGGTTGGCAAAGCTCCGAAAGGAACTTTGCGTAACACGCGACCTGACGAAATGGGTGGGGCGGTAATTAGAGAAGCGCTCGCGCGTGTTCCCGGACTTAACGCATCCGAAATCGAAGACGTAATCATGGGTTGCGCGATGCCGGAAGCGGAGCAGGGAATGAATGTCGCGCGCGCCGCGGCTATTCGCGCCGGGCTACCCGTTGAAACCAGCGCCATGACCATCAACCGTTTCTGTTCGTCCGGTCTGCAGTCGATCGCGATTGCCGCCGACCGCATCCGGACCGGAAGCGCGGAGGTTGCGGTTGCCGGCGGACTCGAAACGATGTCGATGATTCCGATGGGCGGCCACATCATTAGTCCCAATCCTTATCTGGTGGAACACTATCCCGACTTTTATCTGAACATGGGCCTGGCCACTGAAAACGTCGCTCGCAAATACAATGTGAGTCGCGAAGAGCAGGATGAGTTTGCGTTGCGATCTCATCAACGCGCCGCCGCCGCGCTCGATGCGGATAAGTTTAAAGATGAAACTGTGCCGCTGACCGTGATCTTTGAAGAGCTGGACGATAAAGGCCGGAAGCAGTCGCGGGAATTCATTTTTGATGCCGACGAAGGTGTTCGTCGCGACAGCACAATCGAAGGGCTTGCGAAATTGAAGCCGGCATTCAACGTCAAGGGAACGATCACTGCGGGCAATGCGTCGCAGATGTCAGACGGGGCCGCCGCGGCGGTGGTGATGTCGGCTGAGAAAGCGGAGAGCCTCGGTGTGAAACCAATGGCGCGCTTCGTTGCTTACGCGACTGCTGGATGTCCGCCGGAAGAGATGGGCATTGGACCAGTGTTTGCGATTCCTAAAGTTTTGAAATTGGCTGGACTGACGCTCGATCAAATAGACGTGATCGAGCTCAACGAAGCGTTCGCAGCGCAGTCGTTGGCAGTAATCAAGACGCTCGGCCTCGACATCGACAAGGTTAACGTTAACGGCGGCGCGATTGCCCTCGGCCATCCGCTGGGTTGTACCGGGGCGAAACTTACGGCCTCGATACTGCGCGAGCTTGAACGCCGCAACGGGCGCTACGGAATGGTGACGATGTGCGTGGGCGGCGGCATGGGCGCCGCAGGAATCTTTGAACGGATTTGATTTGTAACGGGCAGGGCTCGTCCCTGCCCGTTAGCTGCATGGCAACGAAAGCCGGGCAGGTACAAGCCCTGCTCCTACATTATGACGGCAGGGGAAGTATTTGAAGCAGTGACGGGAAGTGGCAGCAGCGATTTCGCTCTCGTCGTAAATATTTTGGATCGCCGTGGCGCGTGGTGCTTAATCGGTGGCCTGGCGGTCAACTGCTACGTCGAGCCGGTTTACACTCTGGATGCGGACATTGTTGTGATCGCCTCAGAATTGCCGGCCATCAAAGATGAATTGATCAGTGCAGGATTTGCAGTTGAAGAGTTTCCGCATTCCCTGAATGCAAAGATGCCGAAGAGTGATCTGCGTATTCAGTTTAGCCTCGATCCTCGTTACCAGGAGTTTGTGAGTGATACGACGATTCGCGACGTTCTCGATCAGCAAGTGCCGGTAGCTTCGCTGTCAAACGTTGTGCGCGGAAAGATCTGGGCCTGGAGCGATGACACGCGAAGACTCAGCAAGCGCAAGAAAGACGAGCTTGATCTGATCAGGATTTCGGAAGCATACCCTGAACTCCGCAACGTCATGCCTGAAGAAATCAGAAAGCAATTGGAACAGGCTTGAACCGCCAAGACGCAGAACAACAATGCTGGTAGTACTAGTAAAATGATTTGATTTCTTTCTAATCAGCTTGGCGCACTTAGCGTCCGGCGGTTAGTAAATTTCTGAAAGGAAAAGCATATGTCAGCCGTAGCCGAACAAAAGCGAGTGGTCCAGGGTGGAGCGTTTCTGATTGAGGATCGCACCACCGAGGAGATTTTTACTCCCGAGGATTTCTCCGAAGAGCATCGGATGATTGCCGAGACAACGCGTCAGTTTATTGACAACGAAGTCATCCCGCGCATCGCCGAGCTGGAGAACCATGACTGGAAATTGGCGCGCGAGTTAATAAAGGAAGCTGCGGACCTCGGCCTGATCGGCGCGAACATTCCTGAAGAGTATGGCGGCTTGGGTCTGGATCAGACGAGCGGCGCGCTGGTGGGTGAAAACATCGGCCGCTGCGCGTCGTTTGCTACTACGCTGGGCGCCGAGAGCGGTATCGGGCTGCTGCCGATTATCTACTTCGGCACTGAAGCAGCAAAGGCAAAATATCTACCGAAGATTGCTTCCGGCGAATTGATCACCGCTTACGCGCTTACTGAAGCCGGCTCCGGTTCCGACGCGATGGCCGCAAAGGCGAGTGCGCGTTTGAGCGCTGACGGCACGCATTACATTCTCAACGGCGAAAAGATGTTCATCACCAATGGCGGGTTCGCCGACATCTTCATCGTGTTTGCGAAGGTCGACGGCGACAAATTCTCCGCGTTCATCGTCGAGCGACAGGAAGGACTAACGGCGGGCGCGGAAGAACACAAGATGGGCATCAAGGGATCGAGCACTACGCCCCTCATACTCGCGGATGCTAAAACGCCGGCAGAGAATCTGCTGGGCGAAATCGGCAAAGGCCACAAGATCGCCTTCAACACGCTCAACATCGGCCGGTTCAAACTCGGCGCCATGTGCATTGGCGGCATGAAGCTTATGCTGCACGAATCGATTCGCTACGCGAACGAGCGCCAGCAGTTTGGCAAGTCGATCTCGTCGTTTGGCGCGATCAAGTCAAAACTCGGCGAGATGGCTATCCGCACCTGGGTGGGCGAGGCGATGATTTGGCGCACGCTTGGAATGATTGAAGACGCGATTGGCGACACCACTGATCCTGATGCCAAGATGCGCGCGATTGAGGAGTACTCCGCGGAGTGTTCGATCATCAAGGTCGCGCTTTCCGAGTCCTGTGACTACCTCGCCGACGAGATGGTTCAAATCTACGGCGGCTACGGCTACTCCGCTGACTACCCGGCGGAACGCGCCTATCGCGATTCGCGCATTA
>DASYMB010000307.1:0-4722 GCA_036009285.1 Pyrinomonadaceae bacterium
CGGAGTGCGTTAACAAATAAAATGAATTTGCGTCTTGTAAGCGATGGACCACCTCGGATCGAATTTGGAGTTGCAAAAATAATTTCGATCACTATAATGCGACTCCCTCGCTGGAAGCGATTGATTAACCAGAAGGTGAAGCGTTGAAGTTCGGATCTGATGTTGTGATTGTGTTGGGTGGGTTACTCGCTCTTATAAATTTTTGTATGGCCCCGCTGACCCGCTACGCAATCCTTAATTCAGCTGTTATTGAGCCCTTCGTCCCCAAGTGAAGAAGCTCAGGCAATCCCCGGGCGATTTCCCTAATGCAGTAGGGTCTCTTCGTCAACAATCAACTCAACGCAATCCACCGCCGGGAAGATTAAACTCTAAACGGCTTAGGAAACGTGTTTCTTCCAACCGAGAAATTCATATGTTAGAAGTTTGATTGGAGCGTTGATAATGATGGAAGAAGTCGTGGTTTCCCGCAAGAATTGCCCCATATGTTCGCAAGATCTCCCCACCGTGGAATTTGGAGTTTGCCGGGCCAGGAAAGACGGCCGGAATTTATATTGCAAAAGCTGCATTCGCAAAAAAGTGACTGACAGCCGCCGGGCGTTGAAGGAATATCGATCGGCTCGCAAACGATATGTCAGCCCCTCTCTTTCCGAACAGTCAGCGGCAGCTCAGTTCGACGGTGGCTCGTCTTCGGCAAGTTATACTCGACTCTTGAGCAAGCTGTCACCGGGCGAACGTGTGAAAGAAGCGATCAGGAAAGGCGCGCGCACGCAAGTGGATATTGCCCAGCAAACCAGGCTGGGCAAAGACGAAATTGGCGATGCCCTCGCAAATCTTCTGCTTTGGACGCGCGAGATTAAGACACAAATAATTGACAACACCAGGCACTATTTCATAAACGAGTCGGCAGACTTACCAATACGCGAAGAAGCATTCAATATTCCGCGGCGCAAGGCAGATGTCCCCAGTTCCTTTAGCGCAATCCAGGGTTTGATGCCGGGCAGAAATCCTGAAGGAGAGGAACCTGAAAAGATTGGCGGCTGGGTGGCAGCCTAGCCGAGATCTCAGATCTCAAATTTGAGATCTTAGAAACCGCAACCGGAAAGCTTAAGCCTCAAAGGCGTCAAGAACCTCGCGTGCGTGTTCTTCAGGTTTGACCTTTTCAAACACCTTTTTGATTTTGCCTTTTTCATCAATAAGAAATGTTATCCGCTTCACGCCCATATACGTGCGGCCCATAAATTTCTTCTCGCCATAAACTCCGTAAGCGTCTGCGATTGAGTGATCCGGGTCGGCTAATAGGGTGAAGGGAAGTTTATACTTGGCGGTAAACTTCTTGTGAGAAGCCTCACTGTCCACAGAGACGCCAAGCACTTTAATGCCCCGTTTCTTATAGTCAGTGAAAGCATCGCGAAATGAACAGGCCTCTTTGGTGCATCCGGGCGTATCGTCTTTGGGGTAAAAATAAAGCACGACTTTTTGGCCGCGCAGATCTTTGAGACGGAGGGTTTCACCGTTGGCGTCATTTGCGGTGAAGTTCGGTGCAACAGTTCCTTCTTTACGCATTAGGGCTCCAATCTTCATAGTGTACTGATCTTCGAGAGCGCACATCTTAAGCGAGCGCAACCGGAGCCAGCAAGAATCAATGAGGCTAAGCAAATGAAAAGTAAAACGAAAGCCGGCTATTGGCTGGTCAAGCAGGAGCCGGAAACTTACTCCTGGAGCGATTTTGTCGGCGATGGCCGTACGGATTGGACCGGGGTTAGAAACTACCAGGCGCGGAACAATCTGCGCGAGATGAAGACCGGCGAACGCGTGCTGTTCTATCATTCCGGAAAAGAGAAAGCTGTGGTCGGCCTGGCGGAAGTTGTAAAAAGCGCTTACCCCGATCCAACGGCGGACGACGCGCAATGGGTGGCCGTTGACTTGAAACCGATCAAGGCGCTAAAAAATCCCGTTCCACTGGCAGCGATTCGTTACGATGAACGATTGAGCCAGCTCGCCTTAATCAGGCAATCGCAACTTTCGGTAATGTCGCTAACCAAAGACGAGTTTGACATAATCGTAGCTACTGGAGACGGCAAGACGAGGAAGAAATAGCGCCGAGCAGAAGCGATACGTCGGCACAAATAGCTGGAGGACTAAAATGTTTAAGCAGATCGACTACACGATGGTGGTTGTTTCCGATATGCAGCGTTCGGTGGAATTCTATCGGGACCTGTTAGGAATACCGCTAAAGTTTCAAACACCGGACTGGACGGAGTTTCAAACCGGCGCAACTACCCTCGCACTGCACGGCGGCGGCATTAAACCAACGGCGCCCCCGGCCGGCGATCCTACGAAGCAAGCCGGCAGTTGCTCAATTGGATTCAACGTCGAGGACGTCGACAAGACCTTTGAGGAGTTGAAAGCCAAGGGTATTCGATTTGTAATGCCGCCCACGCAACGCGAGGGCGAAGGTATCAAGTTGGCAGTGTGTATCGACCCCGACGGTTTGCCTATCGCCTTTGCGCAAACGATTGCTGAGGCCGCGGCCAGCTAGCTCGACATTTTGGAGTGCGGCGACCTGTCGCCGCTTTAGTCTTCGGCGGCTTGACGCCGTAGTCTTGCGCTAAGGTTAGGCGACTACTGCCGCGACCGGTCGCCACCGGCCAAAGCGCTGACAGGTCAGCGCACTCCAAAGATTTAACTGAACAGTTTAGGCTCCTCACCCATGTCTTCAACCTCCGGCACCGCCGAATCGATAAGCGCGGGGTATGTCTGAAATAACGGCGCGGGAGCTGGAACTCGTTGCTCCGTCAGCGTCGCCTTAATCTCCAGTGCATTCACCACCGCCTGTCCGCGAAAGTGATTGTTCGTGATTACGTACGACTCCTTCGTCTTCGCCGCAATCTCCTTAATGCGAGTAATCCACGGCTCCAATTCATCTACCGAATAGAGATAGTTGTAACGATCATCACGCGGCGCTTTTTCCCGGAACCAATCCTGGTAGTTTCTGCCGTGAAGCCGCACATAGCCGAGCTGCGAGGTCGCCAAACCTGCGGGCTTGATTGATTTCGAGAAGAGCGGCTGATCCACGTTGCAAATCCCTACGCCCAGTTCCTCCAGCCATTCGTAAATCTGTGGATTGTTCCATGACGAATGCCTGACCTCGAGCGCTAACGGGTATTCCCTGAATCGCGCCAGTAGTTTGGTGAGATAGAGACGCTCCTCGTCCGTATTCTTGAACGACCAGGGAAACTGAAGCAGCACAGCTCCCAATTTCCCGACACTCGCCAGCGCATCCATCCCTTCGCGCACCCGTTGCTCGTCGACCTCCGTCGCTTTCCCGCGCTCATGTGTGAAAACGCGATGCAGCTTTGCCGTAAACATGAAATCAGGCGACTGGACCACGCGGCTTATCCAGGATTTTGCCACCGCCGAAGTGAAGGGCCGGTAGAAACTGCTGTTGATTTCGATGGTGTTGAAGAAGCGCGCCAGATATTCAAGCGGATCAAACTTCGCGCCCGGCTTATGCGGGTAGACTATGCCTTCCCAGTCTTTGTAGGACCAGCCGGCGGGACCGATGCGGATTCGATTGGTAGACATAGGCGCAGGTAAAACCCATCGGTTTAGAGAAGCCCGGCAACCACTTAAAGATTCTTCTTAGGCTGGCCGCGCCCAGCGGCTTGCCGGCATCCCTGCGGAAAGGCTCGGCCTTTCCGGACCTTACCGCACGAAACGCGGCAACCGCAAAGTTTACAATCCAATCAATTCTGTGTTGGCGGCTGGTAAAGCTCGGGAATGCCGGCGATTGTCGCCGCGGATAACGGCTTAAGTTTTAGCTGCTCGGTGAGAAACGCGATGCGGTCGCGCCTGGCTGCAGCATTAAGCGCGTGCGGCGCGTCGTACAATTCAAACCGTTTCGGCTCGCTCACGACGGCCGCATAAAGACGCGCTCGCTCCGGCGTTATGAACTTTTCCTGCGAACCATACTGTAGAAACACGACCGCCGGCGCCGCGTGAGAAACATATTTTCCCTGATCGGTCCAGGCATACTTCGCCATAAACGCATCAAACTTTTCCGGCCCCACTTTCTGGCGATACGCCTGGTACTCCGGTGTTTTCAAACTCACCTCATCCGACATGGTCCCGGCCATCAACACAAAGGCCTTGAACCGCCGCTCCACTCCACTCAAGATCCCGCCGACCACGGCGTTGTAGCTGTGGCCCACGTAGGCCACGCGCTTCGGGTCGACATCTTTACGCGCGAGCAGCACGTCGACTCCGCGCCGCATGTCAATCACCTGCTGCACGAGGTCGACATTGTCCTGTTCATTAAGCGGCTCATCGTTTACAACGTGACCCGGGCGCGCAATCGGGCCGTCAGTTAACAGTGACACCACGCCCGCCTGAGCCAGCGCGATCGCTTCGTCGAGAAACTCCTTGCGATTGCGCATCGGCGAATTTCCCCAATACCAATGTCCCCAAACGACGCCGGCAAAAGAGCCCTTCCCTTCCGGGACAACCAGATATGCGGGAACCACGCCGCCCTTCGGACTTGCGTAAGTGATGTCATGAATCGCGACGTTGCCCCGACGTTCGACGCCAATTTCTTTTATGCCAAGTGGCGCTCGATGGTTGTAATCGAAGTGGCGAATGAGGTCGAAGTCCTGGGCCAGCAAAGTCGAAGCGCTAAACAAAAAAGTTCCCACCAGCAGGATAATCTGAACCAGAGAAAGTCGT
>DASYMB010000308.1:0-6043 GCA_036009285.1 Pyrinomonadaceae bacterium
TACCAAACGAGAACGCAATCTCAACGCACCACCACGTTGACCAGCCGCTGCGGCACCACGATAACTTTGACCACCTCGTGCCCCTCAATAAAGGCGCGAACCTTCTCATCGTTCAAAGCCGCGGTGCGCAGCTCTTCTTCCGTGACTTCCGTTGAAGCCAACACGCGCGATCGCAGTTTTCCATTCACCTGAATCGGAATCTCGAGTTCTTCGCGGCGCGCCAGTTCAGTATCGGCCTGAGGCCAGCGCCCGGAACTCAACAGTCCGCCGGCATGGCCCAGGTTCTCCCAAATCTCCTCGGCAACGTGCGGCGAAAAAGGCGCGAGCATCAGCACGAGCGACTCCAGGGCCTCGCGCACCGCAAACACGTCTCCTTCCGAAGCTGTGCCGGGATCGGCGTTGAGGTCCCCGAGCTCATTCAACAACTCCATCAACGCCGCCACGATTGTGTTCAGGTGCAGTCCTTCAAAGTCACTTGTTACCTTCGCGATAGTCTGATGAGTTTTCCGTCGCAACGCCCGTGCGCCGGCGCTCGATTCTTCACCAGGCGGCGCGCTCGCAGAGTTTGACAGGCGCTCATGCCACCGCCACACCATCGTGTAAACGCGCCGCAGGAATCTAACCGCTCCTTCAATTCCTGTTTCGGACCAGCGCAATTCGTTTTCAACCGGCGCCGCGAAGAGAGTGAACAAGCGCGCCGCGTCGGCCCCGAAGGCAGCAATCATTTCGTCGGGATCGACGCCGTTGCCGAGACTCTTCGACATCGCCTTCCACTCGTCAGTTCCCTCCACGCGATTCGTTACCATGCCCTGCGTCAGAAGTTTTTTCACGGGTTCGTCAAACGAAACGAGACCGATGTCGCGCATGAACTTGGTCCAGAAGCGCGTGTAGATCAAGTGCATGACCGCGTGGGAATCGCCGCCGATGTATTGATCGATCGGTGTCCAACGTTTGGCGAGCTCCGGATCGAAGGGAGCTGAATCGTTCCGCGGATCGCAGTAGCGGAAGAAGTACCACGACGAATCGACAAACGTGTCCATCGTATCCGTCTCGCGTTTCGCCGTTCCGCCACACGTGGGGCAGGTTGTGTTCACAAAGTCTGCCACACCCGCCAAAGGAGATTCACCAGAGCCCGTAAACTCGGCATGATCGGGCAGCCGGACGGGCAAGTCTTTTTCAGGCACCGGCACCACCCCGCACTTGTCGCAGTAGATAATTGGAACCGGCGCGCCCCAAAACCGCTGACGGGAAATGCCCCAGTCGCGTATGCGATAAGTAATGGCCGCCTGCCCGAAGCCGTGCTCTCCGGCATAGTTCGCCATCTCGACCAGAGCATCCTGCGAAAGTTTTCCGCTCCAGTTGCCGGAGTTGACCAGGATGCCGTAGTCGGTAAACGCGTGCGGCATCGCGGTAGATTGATCTTCGTGCGTGGCATCGTGCGCGATTGATTCCTGGTTGTGCGAGATCCGTTCGATGACGCGGCGAATCGGCAGCGAATATTTTTGCGCGAACTCGAAATCGCGTTCGTCATGGGCCGGCACACTCATCACGGCGCCGGTGCCGTATTCAATCAGCACGTAGTTTGCCACCCAGATCGGAATGCTTTCGCCGCTGAATGGATTGACAGCGAGGACGCCGATATTGATCCCTTCCTTCTCCTCCTCGTCCTCCCGTCCGCGCGCGGCCTTTTCCGACTTGACCTTCGCGGCAAACGCCATCACTTCATTTTTCAACGCCGACTCTTCCAGGAGTTCATCAATGAGCGGATGTTCCGCTGAAAGGACTACAGCGGTGGCGCCGAAGATGGTGTCGATGCGCGTGGTGAAGACGCGAATCTTCTTGTCGCTGTCTTTCACAGCGAAGTCGATATACGCGCCTTCACTGCGGCCAACCCAGTCGCGTTGGCGCTTGAGCACCTTCTCGGGCCAGCTATCTTCGATCTGCTTCATGTCCTCAACGAGTTGTTCCGCATAGTCCGTTATGCGCAGAAACCATTGCTCGAGATCGCGTTTCTCCACCGAGGCGCCACAGCGCCAACATACCCCACCGGAAGATTGTTCATTCGAAAGTACCGTGCGTTCATTGGGGCACCAGTTCACCGGCGATTTCTTTTTGTAAGCCAACCCGCGCTCAAACATTTTCAGGAAGAACCACTGGTCCCACTTGTAGTACTCCGGGCGATGCGCGGCGATTTCACGCGACCAGTCGTAGCTGATTCCCAGGCGCTTATACTGTCCGCGCATGAGCACAATGTTCTCTTCCGTCCAGTCGCGCGGATTAACGCCGCGCTTGATTGCTGCCTGCTCCGCCGGCTGGCCGAAGCTGTCCCAACCGATCGGGTGGAGCACGTTGAATCCCTGCAGACGTTTGTACCAGGCAAGTGCATCGCCAATCGCGTAGTTGCGCACGTGGCCCATGTGCAGATAACCTGACGGGTAAGGCAGCATCTCGAGACAATAAAACCGCGGGCGTGGGTCGTCGTCGGCTGCCTGGAAGGCTTTGGTTTGCTCCCAGTGTTGCTGCCACTTCTTTTCGATGTTTTCGGGAAAATATTTTTCGTCCATGATCGTTTTCCTAACGGTGTCTACACTTAACACGAATTATTTGTAACGCAAACTGCCGGTTTGCGATGTGCGAGTATTACCGCACGCGTTCGAGAATGAATTGCTTTTTGAGTAGGAGTTCGCCGCTCCGCTAAAACGCGCTTCAGAATGCGCGTCGCAGAAGCGGCACCGTTAGGAGGAGTTTGGTAAGTGAACTATATCGAGCTGTCGTCATGAAGAGTATTTTAGTTTAAGACGCTCAAAACTGTCCAATGTTCGGTAGTCAACCTTAGACGCCGCCTCATCAGGCACCGTCGGCTTGGTGAGCCTTCATATAGGCCCGCAGAAGCGCATTTATTTTTGTCTGATAGCCAGATCCCTGATTCCTGTACCAAGCCACGACATCGCTATCAACGCGTAAAGTCAGTTGGTCCTTGCGACGAACCGGTTTTAACCCGCGTCGTACTATGCCGCGAGCGAACATCTCTGCCGGTATTTCAGGATTATCAGAGAGGTCGATGTCGTTGTCAGTCATTTTGGATAAACGCTTGTAGTCAGTTTCGTCAGTAGTTGACTTTCTTGAAGTACCTTTCTTCCTCATGCTTTGTTGCCTTCCTAACTGAAATGACGCGGATTACTTCATCGGCTTCCGTATGAGTGATGGCGACTACTTCATCTCTAAGCAGAGCGTTTGGAGACGCATCTCCCCATAATCAAACCGATCATCCTCGATCGTAAAAGTCACGCCATCAAGAACCTTCTCGACAACGGCAAAGTCGATTCCATGTCGCCTGATATTGGATCGCCGCTTAGCTTCGTCCCATTCAAACCGCATAAGCAGTGTAGTTACAAATTGTAGTTACGTCAACGGACCAAAAAGGAGAGGTGAATACTCGTCAGCGGAAAATAAACTTAGCGGTATTAAGCGGAAAACTGGTGTAACTAGGGTGACTCATTATCTACAAACGAGCGGAGCTTGTTCAAGTTTTTCAAATCCGCGCGCGGGTCGTCGTAGGGCGTCTCCAGGATGAAGGCGGCGTGCGCGAGTTTCGGATGTTGGGCCACGCGACGAAGAGCGTCGCTGCCGAGGTGGCCTTCGCCGATATGCCAGTGGCGATCGACGCGCGAATTGTAAGCGGCGCGCGAATCGTTGAAGTGAACGACGCGGACGTTTCTGGTCCCGACCGTGCTTTTGAGTTTATCAATCAAAGCTTCCAAGCCATCTTCCTCGCGAAAATCGTAACCGGCTGTAAACGCGTGTGCGGTATCAAAGCAAACGCCGAGCGGAATTTGGGGGCACGCATCTGTGATCTCGCGCAAATGCTCGAAGCGATGACCAATGCACTGTCCTTGTCCCGCGGTGTTCTCCAAAAGAATGCGCAGCTTTCCCAGATTCAGCCGGCGGACCGCAAACTTGATACTCTCGCTGCAGGTGCGAATTCCGTAGGCTTCGTCGGCGCCTCGCGCGCTGCCGGGATGGACCACCAGGTAGTCGGCGCCGAGCAGGATTGCTCGTTCAACTTCTTCGCGGAAAGAAGCGCGCGACTTCTGCAGCATCGGTGCGTCGGCGGCAGCGAGGTTTACCAGATAATTGCAGTGGATAATTACTGGAGATATTTTTGTGACCGGTCGCGTCTTTAGAAACAGTGAGACATCTTCAGGCGTGAGCGGCTTGGCCATCCAGCCACGTGGATTGCGCGAGAAAATTTGCACGGTGTCGCAGCCGGTATCGCGAGCGACGATAAGTGCCTGATGTAGGCCGCCCTTGATAGGCGCATGAAAACCGATGCGTGGACGTTTCTTCTTGCGCACTTCCATTTGCAATCGCTTATTCCAACATTATTCAGAAGTCAGGGACAGGCAGGAATGCCTGTCCTACTGTTCTTCCATCACTCGCAGCATATTGCCGCCAAGAATTTTGTCCACGTCGCTTTCCGAGTAACCGCGCCGCAACAACTCGCGCGTCAAATTTGGCAACTGCGAGATATCGGCCAGGTCACTCAGTGTTGACTGCACGCCGTCGAAGTCAGTGCCAATGCCCACGTGGTCAATTCCCACCAATTTCACCACGTGATCGATATGGTCCACCAAACGCGAAACACTGACTGGTGGCAGCCTCACGGCGAACGCTTCACGTCTCACCCGATCGCGGGCCAGCTTCTTATGCGCCACGTCACCCTTCTCCTCCTCGGAGGCACGCTGAACATCCCCTGCGATTTTGGCGTCAACTTTCTTCTTCTTTTCGCTCCAGCCTGGCTCGAGGTGTTCGGGATAAAAGATTACGTTTACAACGCCGCCGGATTTGGCGATCGCTTTAATCATCTCGTCGGTGAGATTGCGCGGCACGTCGGCAATGGCTCGACAACCGGAGTGGGTCGCGATTACGGGTTTCGTCGAGGTGTTTACGATGTCCCAAAACGTTTTGTCGGAAACGTGGGACACGTCGACCATCATTCCCAGGCGGTTCATCTCGCGAACGACAGCGCGGCCAAAATCATTCAAGCCGCGCGTCTTGCCAACTTCGTCGCCGGAAGACCCGGCCCAACTCAAGCTCTCGGTCCAGGCCGGCGACATATAACGCACGCCCAGCTTGAAATATCTTTCGACGTTTTCGATTTTCTCGTCGATCGCATACCCGCCTTCGAGACCAGTCAAGGCGGCAAGTTTCTCTTCCGCTGCAATGCGCCGGATATCCGCAGCGGTGGTTGCGAATTGCCAGGTCTCAGGATGGCGTTCGGCCAACACGCGCACTGCGGCAATCTGATCGTCGGCGCGTTTCATCGCGGTAGGTCCGCCGCCGCCAAACAACTGTGGCTCAACCCAAATCGAAAAAAACTGGGCGTCGAGTCCGCCTTCCCGCGCGCGTACCGAATCGAAGTGTCCATCCGGAAGGCGCTGCGACAGATCCACGCGTTCGTCGAGCAAACGCTGCGGAGTATCGGCGTGCATATCAATCGCAAGCGCTCGACGATGAATCGCCGCCACGTCGTCAGACTTGGTGTTTGGTTGCAGGGGTGATTTGGTTTCAGTTTTTTCAGTCATGCGGCAATTGGAAAGTGCGGGAAGCAGAATTAGCACCACTAAAATCAGGCAGCGAATCGACGGTTGATTCTCGGCGATCATGTAATGTGCTGTTTATTCGCGTATCTTTGCGAAGCCTTCGCGATTTTTGCGGTTCAAATATGCGTCCTGAAGAAATCCAAATCGCAAAGAACGCGAAGTTTACCCAAAGGATCGCAAAGTTTCGTTCGGGAGACAAAGAGGCCCACAACCATGTAAAACTAACTAACTGTGGAGACAATTGCGACGCCGAATGTTATTGCTCTTCACCGGAAAGCATGAACGACTAGCTATCTTTGCTGGTTGCGGCTGCATTTTTGATGGTACTTTGTGGACCTTATTGAATCAAGCGAGCCTTGCCAATGAAAGTAAACCTGCTGTATTGTCCCCCGGTTCCGATATTCGTTCCGGCAAAGTTAGCCGCGTCCTTTCTACAAGGG
>DASYMB010000309.1:0-3593 GCA_036009285.1 Pyrinomonadaceae bacterium
GCTGTGGTCCATCTACAGAGAGCTCTTGCGCTTTATCCGAGTTTTCTTGAAGCGCAACTGAAACTTGGCGCCGTCTACATGGACCTGCAGCAGTGGGACAATGCGGAGCAAGCTCTAAAGCGCGCGATTGAAATCAATCCCCGGACGGTTAATGCCTATCTGGCGCTGGGAGAAGTTTACTCGCGACAGAAAAAATATTCCGAAAGTGAGAAAGCTTTGACTAGCGGACTGCTAATTGAGGATCGTTCGTGGCAGGGACACTTTGCACTCGCGCGCGTTTATTACGCTCAAGGTGGTCTGGCAAAGGCGGCGCGACAAGTTGGTTTGGCTATTCAGCTCAACGACAGTTTCCCTGACGCTCATTTGCTGGCCGCAAACATTCATCTTAAGGTAAACAATCGTCAGGATGCGTTGGACCAGTTCCAGACTTATATACGTCTGGCGCCAAAGGGCGAATTCGCCGCGCAAGCACGCCAGGCCATAGAAAAACTAAAGCAGTAAATAGAAGACTGCGCAAACAAAAATCCCGCAGTTACAAGGAGCACAGTTTATGTCACGCAGATTTTGGCAATTATCCCTCGCTGCAATCGTGCTGACCATGGCCGGCTCGGCAGCAAATGCGCAAGGGCCGGGAACAACGGGCGCGCCGCAACAGATCCAGGGGACAGTAAGATACGTGGAAGGAAATAAGCCGGTGGACCGTGCCGTTGTTCGCTGCAATGGAACCGGCGGAAATGCCGAGCGAGTAACTGACCCCAATGGAAGATTCAGCTTTATGGTTTCATCCGGCCACTACGAGTGTTACGTGCACCAGCCTGGCTATCGAAGCGAGAGCAAATCGGTCGATGTTCTCAGTGGTGGTGAATTTCTGGACTTTCGTTTACGTCCGGACGGCAGCGCTAAGCCGGCTGGAAGCGCATCCGATCCGGGTGTTGTGGACGCGAATATACCGGCCAAAGCGCGCGAGGAATTTGATAAGGGAGCCGCAGCAGTCGCCCTCGGCAAGAAAGAAAATTTAGAAGAAGCTGTGTTGCATCTTGAAAAGGCGGTCGCCGCCTACCCGCGGTATACGCAAGCTTATTTAATGCTCGGCGCAACCTATGTTGATTTGCAGCAACTCGACAAGGGCGAGCTCGCGCTCAAAAAGGTCGTCGAGATAGATCCTAAAGCTGCGAATGCGCTCTTTGGCTTGGGCGAGATATATTTGAGACAGAAGAAGTATGAGGACGCCGAAAAGGTTTTGCAGCAGGGGCTACAAGTAGAAGACCGTTCCTACATGGGCCATCTGGCGCTCGCTCGTGCTTACGTCGCCATGGCTGCTAAAATAAAAGACGAGGCGGAGAACAGACCGCTGCGAGTGAAAGCCTATGAACAGGTCAATGAGGCTTTGAAATATAACGCCGACCTTGCTCTAGCTCACTGGCTCAAAGGAAACTTACTCATCAGCGTCGGACGCGATGCCGATGCCAAGACCGAATTTCAGGAATATCTCAGAATCGACGCGAAAGGACCGTTCGCTGGTCAGGCCAAGACCCTGATTGAAAAGATAAATAAGGAACTGGAGTCTCAGAAGAAGCCGTAAACTTTCGCGTTATCTAGAGGTCGCAGCCGTTTGGCTCGCGACCTCTTTTTTTCCCCTGATGGTATCGCCTCAGCCGGCACTAAAATCCAGCAGGTGACCCAGCTTCTCTTTCTTAGTTCTCAAGTAAGCTCCAGCCTGTTCAGGCTGCTCCACCTGTATAGACACTCGCTCGACGATCCTTAACCCGGCTTCCTCGAGAGCGCGCAGCTTGAGCGGATTGTTAGAAATCACGCGCACCTGGCAAAGCCCGAGATCGAAAAGCACCTCAGCGCATTGCTTATAATCGCGCAGGTCGACAGCCAACCCCAGTTGCTCATTTGCTTCCACCGTATCCGCTCCCTTGTCCTGAAGTGCATACGCGCGAATCTTGTTCACGATGCCGATGCCGCGGCCTTCCTGTTGCTGATAAACGATAGCTCCCCGCCCTTCCTCGTCGATCATTTTCATGGTCTGGTGAAGCTGTTGCCCGCAATCACACTTGGTCGATCCAAACACATCGCCGGTCAAACACTGCGAGTGAATACGCACGAGCGTAGGCACATCGCGGCGCATCTCTCCTTTAAAGAGCGCCACAAAGTCTTCATCGCTGACAAGCGAACGATAACCCGCAATTTGAAAATCGCCCCACTCAGTCGGTAGGTTTGCAGTGGCCACGCGCTCGACAGATAGGCCTTCCTCAGTCGGACACCTGGTAGTTGGTTGTTCTTTCAACCGAATTTCCTTTCTCTTAAAACCGATAACTCATTATCTCGATGGGCCGCAGAAAACATTTCTCGCTATGATTTTATAGGAGTAAAGTCGCAAGCGCTACAGGCGCGCCCAGGCGGAGACTCCCGCTTCGTTTGCGGAAACGATCATAACAATACATTGCGACGGCATTCTCCGCGAGCTAAGATACCAGCATCCGCCCTCGTTATGCGGATTCGGTGGTCAACTAGTGGTTATCTCCTAAGCCCAGATTGATGCCCAGCCAAAATCGTAACGAAGACGAACCAGAGTCAACCCAGCTGCAGCCAGCCAACAAGGACTCTAAGTCTGCTCAAAACGAACGTCGCCCGGCCCTGGTTTCTCTTCGCGGAGAGTTGATGGCCGTGCCGATTCCGCTTGAGCGAGACCAGGTCATTATTGGTCGCGCTATAGAAGCTGACGTGCGGCTCAACGATTCCCGCGCCTCGCGCCTGCACGCACGCATTGCCAGCATTCTGGATCCGAAGACCAGCGAAACCAGTTACCGCATTACCGATCTTGGATCGACCAATGGCACCCTCGTGAATGGGGAGCTGATCACTGAGGCGCCGCTCAGCGATGGCGATAAGATCGTTATCGGCGATCACCTTTTCCGTTTCGATATGCTGGATGAGATCGATCGGGAATTTCAACAACAGATCCATCGCTTGATCGCGCACGATGAGTTGACCGGATTGCTAACCAGCAAGTCGTTCTTTTCTGAACTGCGCCGCGAAGCCGCTCGTGCCGCGGCCGACTCGCGTCCCTTCTGCGTGCTGATGATGGACTTGGACCACTTCAAAGAAGTTAACGACACCTATGGGCACCTCGTTGGCAGCAGGACATTGGAAGAAACTGGTCGCGTTATTAAGGAGGCGCTGCGGGCCGGGGATGTCGCTTCTCGTTTTGGCGGCGAGGAGTTTGCTGCGTTCCTGCTGGACGCCAATTATGCACAGGGGCTGGTTGCGGCCGAGCGCGTCCGACTCGCGATGGAACAGGAGCAGTTTCCTGTCAATCGCATAAACTCACCGGACGGTCAAGCAACCCACCGTATCACCATTAGTATTGGTGTGGCCGCGTATCCCGACGATGCCACCGATCCCATCCATTTGGTCGAGCTGGCTGATTCCGCGCTCTACCGGGCCAAACGAAGCGGTCGAAATCGAATCTGCGCCTATCGCCCCTCCCTGGCGGTGACCGAAGCTCCTTTGCCCCCCCGGCGCGCTGCCTAAGCAACCGAGCAAACGCAGTTTCCGTCTAAGACGCTTGTTTATGAAACGACGAG
>DASYMB010000310.1:0-12394 GCA_036009285.1 Pyrinomonadaceae bacterium
TGATCGCGCAACGCATCAGGCATCGCGACAGGATTGAAGTACTTGACGGCGAAGGGGCAAACGTCGAACACACTCCCGAATTGATAGGCGCCATCTTCGATGAAGAACTGGACAAACTAATACGAGAACTTCCATCCGCCGCCCCGCGGGGATCGGTTGACACGCTGGTTGAAGCGCGTCGCGTAAGCGAAGCCATGATCCGGAGCGGCGAGTTCGATCCAATTTGAGAGAGTAAGAGTAGATGAAATGCGGTCCCTGAGGGACGAAATGTTTATAGAATCGGAGTACCCAAAACTTCTTCGCTCCAGCGGAGCGAGATATTCGGATCGCGGGACGGCACATTGCGTTCCTACGGAGCGAAGAAGTACCTGCGGCCTGGGACTTATAAACATTTGGCCGCTCTGCGGCCCGGGCGTTCGGCACGACTTGTTGCGCGAACTTTAGAGTCACCACACTAGAGCAATCAGAGAAACAAGCAGATAGGAGACAAGCCATGACGATCGCAGCAGAAAAACTCGAAACCGCCTGGGCCACGGACGAGCGCTGGCAGGGTATCACGCGTCCCTATTCCGCCGCGGACGTGGTTAAACTTCGCGGCAGTGTCGCTATCAAATACTCGCTCGCTGAGATGGGCGCTCAGAATTTGTGGCGCTCGCTTGCTGACTCCAACCAAGGTTACGTGGCGGCGCTCGGCGCGTTGACCGGTGGGCAGGCGCTGCAACAAGTCGAAGCTGGTTTGAAGGCGATTTACGTTAGCGGCTGGCAGGTGGCGGCGGACGCGAATGTCTCGGGGCAAATGTATCCCGACCAGAGTTTGTATGCGGTCAACAGCGTCCCGGAGTTGGTGCGCCGGATCAATAATTCGTTCCAGCGCGCCGATCAGATTGCACACCTCGAGGGACGCAATGGGGTCGAATGGTTCGCGCCTATTGTCGCTGATGCCGAAGCTGGTTTCGGCGGCACGCTCAATGCTTTCGAGTTGATGAAAGCAATGATCGAAGCCGGCGCCGCGGGTGTTCACTTTGAAGATCAGTTGGCGTCTGCCAAAAAGTGTGGACACATGGGCGGCAAAGTTTTAGTGCCCACTGCGGAGGCGATTCAAAAACTTGTCGCCGCACGGCTGGCCGCGGACGTGATGGGGATTCCAACCTTGATCGTGGCGCGCACGGATGCCAACGGCGCCGGCTTGCTCACCAGCGATATCGACGAGCGAGATCGTGAGTTTCTTACCGGCGGGCGCACCGTCGAAGGTTTTTACGAAGTGCGCAGCGGCCTTGGGCAGGCCATCGCGCGCGGGTTGGCCTACGCTCCTTACGCCGATCTGGTTTGGTGTGAAACGTCTTCGCCTAACCTCGAAGAAGCTCGCCAGTTTGCCGAGGCAATTCACGATCGCTATCCCGGCAAGCTGCTGGCTTATAACTGCTCGCCTTCTTTCAACTGGAAAAAGAAATTGGACCAGGAGACTATCGCGCGCTTTCAAAAAGAGCTGGCGGCGATGGGTTACAAATTCCAGTTCATCACGCTGGCTGGGTTCCACGCGCTTAACCTGAGTATGTTTGAGTTGGCCCAGGATTATTGCCGGACCGGAATGACCGCGTATTCACTGCTGCAGGAGCGCGAGTTTGAGCGAGAGAGCGACAGCGGCTATCGCGCGGTGAAGCATCAGGCGTTTGTCGGCACGGGCTACTTCGATGCATTGGCCCAGGCAATCTCCAGCGGCACAGCTTCAACTACAGCTTTGACCGGCTCAACTGAGGAAGAGCAGTTCGCAGAAGCAGCGGCGGCAGCATTGCCGCCGTTAGCGAAGCCGTCGGCTACGGAGCCAATAGGGGCGGGCGCTGTAACCGTCGCATAGCGGATTCAATGCTGTTACTGGGACCGCGGGCGCCCTCGCCCGCCGCAAGCAACAAGTTCACTCAAATCAGGGTAGCAAGCTTCAATTCACACCAAGTGGCATTCCAGGAAAGCGGACGAGGACGCCCGCGGTCCCAGTAAGAATCGACCGCGTTAACTCATACTGACGCGCTACCTTCCGCTGCAGTTGTCGCCCGCTGGTTCTTAGTAGTAGAGTTTCCCCTCGAACCTTCCGTAAGAGAAGACCAGTAACCAAAGGCGAGGAAAACGCGGCGCCCTCCGCGTTAGCCGGAAACCGACCTTCACGATCAACCAGATGCTGCTTCGAGATCGTTTCATCTTTGACCCGAAAGAGAACATTCTCTTCATCAACCTGGCGGCGCTGCGAATTGAGAGCCGGCAACAGGTAGATGAGATATGCGGGGCCACCAGCGAGATCATCGAACAGTATGGCGGCCGAACTTACAGCATCGTCAACTACGAAGGCACCGAGATCGCGCCGGAGATCGTCGACTACTATGGCGAGCGCATCAAGGAGCTTTACGATCGCTACAGCCTCACCACGGTGCGTTATTCCTCGAGCGGCTTTACGCGTTCGATGCTGCGTTATCTCGGCGCCGCGAAAGATCTCGAATCAAACATTTTTGCAACGCGCGAAGAAGCTATCCGCGCGATTCAGGAATTAAAAGATCGCAGTCGCAGCGGCAGGAAGGTTTCGCCACGTTGGCTGTTTAGTCCGCGCCGCAGCCTTGTAGGCAAACTTGCCGTGAGTTGGCTTATCGTGCTCGGCCTGCTGATCGTTTCCTATCTGCTCGCGCGACTTTGGCTGCAACCGGAGTCACTTCGAATATTCCGGGTGGCCACCGAGTTGGCAGTTGCTGCCGTGACGGTCGTGGGGTTGATCAGCAGCGCGATTCTTTGGACCAGCGTTATCCGGCCATTACATCGAATGGAGGAACTTGCAGGCCGCCTGCGTCTGGGCGGAATCATCGAGGCCATGGAGGTGACGCGTCAGGACGAGGTGGGCCAGCTCGCGCAGACAATCAACGAGGCCGCTCAACAACTGCAACAGGAGATCGAGCGCCTGAGTGGGCTCTATCACATCTCGTTGATGATGGGTTCGGGCGCTGAGGTCAGTCAGATCTGTGAATTGCTGACCCGCAAAATTGCCCGACTGCTCGGCGCCGAGGTTTGCGTCATCCTGCTTTACGACGAACGTGAAAAGTATATGCTCGCGCAAGTGCCGGCCTACGGGATGGAGGACAGAGAATTACTCAGCCTGCGTTTCGCGCCCGAGGAGAAGAGCATTGCCACGCGCGTCTTCATGACGGGCGAACCTTACATGACTAACGATGCGCGGCGCGATCCACTGCTCAGCGCCAAGGCCGCGGGCAACATTCGCGAGCTGCTAGCCATACCGTTGAAGGCGGGCCAGCACATGCTGGGCACGCTGGAAGTGATAAATAAGGAGGGTGGATTTCTCGAAGAAGAGAAGCGACTGGCGACTATCTTCGCGTCGCAGGCCGCGCACCTGCTCAGCAACGCGCAGCTCTTTGAACGACTGCGCGAATCCGAAGAGCGCTACCGGCAGATATTTGAAAACGCAGTCGACGGGCTGTATCGAAGCGCTCCGAGCGGAAAACTCGTCACCATCAATCCGGCGCTCGCCTTGATGCTTGGTTACAAGACGCCTGAAGAATTAGACGGCATCAATATCATCGAAGACTTGCTGCTGGATCAGGCGGCGGGCTCGGAGTTGATTCTTCAGTTAGCGGAACATGGCCAGGTGCTTGACCTCGAGTGTGATTTGCGACGCCAGTCGGGCGAGCCAATGCCCGCGCGTCTTAGTATTCGCGTGGTTACAGACGCCGCCGACGGGCAGGTGTTTCACCTCGGGATCGTTAAAGACGTCACGGATCAGAAGCGCCTGGCGCAGCAACTGATCATTTCGGAGCGACTCGCAGTGGTGGGAGAGCTGGTGGCCGGGGTGGCCCACGAGGTGCGCAATCCGCTTTTCGGTATCACCACCACGCTGAGCGCGCTGGCCCGTAGTTTGAAAGATCGGAAAACTGTCCAGCCGTTTATCGACGTAGTGATGACCGAGGTAAGCCGGCTCAACTACCTGATGGAGCAGTTGCTGGAACACAGCCGGCCTATTAGGCTCGACGGCGACGTTTCGGCGCTCCGGATTGTGATTGAAGAAGTGGCCGAGGAATTCCGCAGCCCGGCGAATGAAAAAGGCGTGGACCTGTGCATCGAATATTACGATCCGGAAGGCCCGCGCGTGGACCGGCGCAAGATGCACGGCGTGTTCACCAATCTTTTCGAGAATGCGCTGCAACACACCGGCCGCGGCGGACAGATTCGTCTCGCTACTACTTCCGAGACGAACGGCGCCGCCGAAGTGCAGATTGAGGTCAGCGATACTGGCGCGGGGATTGCAATTGAAAATCAACACAAGGTGTTCGAGCCTTTTTTTACTACCAGGCCGAATGGCGTCGGATTGGGATTGGCGATCGTGCGCAAGACGATCCACGATCACGGCGGCACGATTACGCTGCGCTCTAACGGTAATAGTGGAACTACGTTTGTCATTAAGCTGCCGCTGGGTTAGGAGACAGAGGACAGGAGACAGGAGACAGGAGACAGGAGAGAGAATACAGAAGAGAGAATACAGAATTAAGTAGAAAGAAGTAACAGGTAGGCTTCACGTTTCTTACTCCTGTATTCTGTCTTCTATATTCTGTCTCCTGTCTACTCTTTCTTATGGTTACCGCAAAAGACAAAATTCTCGTCATTGACGATCAGCCTTCAGTTCGCTTTGGTTTACGGCGGCTGCTTGAGGGCGAAGGCTATCGCGTGCTCGAAGCCGAGACGGGCGCGCAGGCGTTGCCGATAGTAACGGAGAACGCGCCGGAGTTGATTCTGCTCGATCTGCGTTTGCCCGACGTTAACGGTTTGGAGTTGCTCACCCGAATCAAAGCGATTGATGACGATGTTCCGATCATTATCCTGACTGCACACGGCACCATCGAAACCGCGATTCTGGCGTTGAAGAGCGGCGCCGAAAATTTTTTCACCAAGCCTTTCGATGCCGAGAGCATATTGATTTTGATTGCGAAAACGTTGGAACAGAGTCGCGCGCGCCGCGAGCTGCTGCTTGCGGGCCTGGCGCAGGAGCGCATGGCCGCTGAATATTTTCAGGGCCAAAGCGAGGCGATCCTGCGCATCTATCAAACCATCGAGCGGCTCGCAACTTCGGACACGACCGTTCTGTTGCAGGGTGAAACTGGAACCGGAAAGGGCGTGATCGCGCACCTGATTCATCGCCTGAGCGCTCGTCATGACAAGCCGTTTGTGGCGATCAATTGCGCCGGACTCAGCCGTGAACTGCTCGAATCGGAATTGTTTGGTCACGAGAAAGGATCGTTCACCGGTGCCGTAGCGAATAAGCCAGGCCTGTTTGAGTTGGCCCAGGCGGGGACGATTTTCTTCGACGAAATCGCCGAGATGGAGCCGGCAATTCAAGCAAGAGTCTTGACGGTGCTGGAAGAAAAAAGATTCCGGCGGGTAGGCGGAGTGCAGGAGAAGGAAGTGGATGTGCGCGTCGTAGCTGCGACCAATCGCAACTTGCAGGCGGACATCAAGCGCGGGCGATTTCGCGAGGACCTCTACTACCGGCTCAACGTGATGCCGCTGACGATGCCGCCACTCAAGGGCCGACGCGAAGACATCCTGCCGCTCGCCAAACACTTCATCGCGCACTACAGCCAGAAACTAAATCGGCGCGTGTTTGGCGTCACGCCTAAGGCTGAAGTGCTGTTGGAAAGTTACAACTGGCCCGGCAACATTCGTGAGCTGCGTAACGTGATCGAGCGCGCGGTGATTCTTTGTTCCGGCGATCGTATTCATGCGAGCGATCTTCCGCTGGGTGGGCCGGAACTCTGGGAGTCTGTCAAACAGGATGAGAGCGAGCAGTTTCTCTCGCTGGACGAAGTTGAAAGGCTGCATATCCAACGCATCCTGGCGGCGACAGGAAACAATCTCAGCCGTGGCGCAGAGATTCTTGGTGTTACTCGCTCAACTCTTTACAACAAGATGCGCCGCTATCAAGCGGAACCGTCGTGAAAAGTGTAAAGCAAACTGTTAGTTTGCGGAGCAGCCCAACAGACTCTCTTACGGTAACTACAATCCGAAGTCACACGCTTTCCGCGTCGCGTTCTATATTGAAGTTCTTCTCCGCCCATACTCCGCAAACTAACAGTTTGCTTTAGACACAAACTGTCTAAAGATTGGGCAGTGTGTGGGGTCAGCGTCTAATAAATGGTCACTGGCCCTAATTCCTTCGCGCGATCTGATTGGTTTTCTAGTCACAAAAAAGTTCAGCCGGCTAGCAAACAACGCTCTGCGCTCTACTAGCAAAATTTTCTCGAGCCTGTCTCCTCTTCGTGGAGCGGCGTTTGCTCTGTAACTTCCCGTTCACACTTCCCGGTGCGACTACGCTCATAACCCGCGTGCGTTGTTGCCCTTCCATCCCGAGGCCTACTGCCAGTTTTAGAGTGAAGGAGATAGTGCCGATGAGTATGCGTAACGGCGTTGCATTTTTTACCTCCGTGTGTCTGTTGCTTTTGTGCAGCTTGACAGTGATGGCCCAGAGCCAGACTACCGGCCGCATTGCCGGCACCGTCGCCGATGAGAAGGGCGCCGCGCTTCCGGGAGCAGCGGTAACCGTAACCAATAAGTCAACCGGCGAAGTGCGCACCGTCGTCGCTGACGATTCCGGTCATTACATTGTGCCGCTGTTGCCGCTTGGGGATTACAGCGTGACAGTGACCGTAAATGGATTCAAGAAATATATCGCCGATGACATTCGAGTTTCCGTCACCGAGACTACGACGCTCGATCCGAGTCTCACGGTAGGCGCAGTTTCGGAATCGGTGACTGTGAACGCTGCGCCGCAGCTCGTGCAGACTGAAGGACCGCAATTGGGTCGTGTAGTTGACAGCCGGACCGTTTCAGAGCTGCCGCTGGCAACTCGCAACTTCACCCAAATCCTGGGGCTCTCGCCCGGCGCGGCAACATATTTACCCGACAATACTTCGGTGGGTCGCAACTCGCAGAACATCTCCGTCAACGGCGCGCGCGTAACCAACAATAATTTTCAGATCAACGGCATCGATGCCAATTCGATGGGAACCAACTCCGCTCCGTCGCTCGCCGTACCGGCGCCGGAAACGATTCAGGAGTTCAAAGTTCAAACTTCGCTTTACGACGCAACCTTTGGTCGCTCAGGCGGCGGTAACATTCAGGCGGTCACCAAGAGTGGCGGCAACGATTTTCATGGCGGAGGCTATGGCTATTTTCGTAATGCCAGGTTCAACGCCAACAACCCGTTTCTGAAAGCCTCGGGCGTGGCTCGCCCGGTTCTGACGCGGAAAGTTTTTGGCGGCTATCTCGGTGGTCCAATCAAGCAGGACAAACTATTTTTCTTTGGATCTTTCCAGGGCACACGCGAACGCAACGGCGCTTCGATCATCAATAGTCTTTCGTCAAACGTGCTGGTCGACCCGAAGCTGACTGCCGATCGTTCTGCCGCCACGCTGCAGGCGACCTATGGATTTCCAATCAACCCGGTGGCCCTGGCGCTCTTGAACGCCAAACTTCCAAACGGAAATTTCCTTATTCCCACGCCGACGGCCGCCAATGGCACGTATAGCGGTTCGACACCTTCCGTGTTTGATGAGAACCAGTTCAACGCCAACATCGATTATCGTTACAACGACAAGAACACGTTCGCCTTCAAGTTCTATTACTCCAATGCTCCGCAGACTCTCGTGCTGCCCAGCTTTCTAGGCGGTGGTCCAAACGTGCCGGGCTACGGCAATTTCCAGCAGAATAACAATCGACTGGTCACGGGCCAGTTCGTGCATATCTTCAGTCCGACTGTTTTCAATGAGCTGCGCGCGGGCTACAACTTCATTCGCGTTGACGCCTTCCCGCAGGAACCGGTGAACGACTCGGCAGTAGGCATCACGCGTTCGAACGCGAATCTGTTTCCCGGATTAGGTCTGATTCAAATTAATCCGGCGGCCGGCGGCGTAACGATTGGCACGTCGGCCACTATCGACGTGAGGGCCGTGGCGCCGTCAACGACTGTGGCCGATACCCTGTCGATAACCAAAGGTAGTCACAACATCCGCACGGGCGCGGAGTTTCGCTACAACGAGAACAACTACGTTCTAAACTTCTTTACGCGCGGCCAGATTCAGTTTGCTAACTTTACAAATTTCCTGGCGGGCGCTCCGAGCTTCTCAATTTTCGGAAGCGGCATTGGAAACCGCAGCCTGCGCGCAACTGACTATAACTTCTTTGTGCAGGACGATTGGAAGGTCACTCGAAAGCTGACGCTAAACCTGGGACTGCGTTACGAGTTGGACCTGCCGCCGTATGACACGCGCGGGCGCATCGCCACTTTCGATCCGGCGCTTTATGTGCCGCGGCCTCAGTTCGTGGTGGTAGGAGGTGTGCCCACGCCGATTGGTCCACCCATCGGCGGTTATGTTCAAGCCGGCAATGTGATTTCACAGTATGACGTGGCAAGTATTCCGAACGTCGGCAAGCGGGTCGTCAACAGCATCGACCCGAACAATTTTGCGCCGCGCGTGGGCTTTGCTTATTCGCCGCTTGATTCAGGGCGTTTGGTCTTCCGTGGCGGCTACGGAATTTTTTATTCGCGCACGTCGTTTCAATACATCACGCTTAACGTGATCGCTCCGCCGACCTACGTGTTTGGCGTCAGCGGCGTACCGCCGATCGCGAATCCGTTTTTTCCCGCACCTCCGACCAGCGCATTCCCGACCCTCGTGCCGGGTGTGGCGCTATCCGGAACGCTGTTCGATCGAAACATTCGCACGCCTTACTTGCACCAATACAACTTCAACACGCAGTTTGAAATTTTCAAAGATTTCCTTCTTGAAGTTGGTTACGTAGGCACAACGGGCGCCAATTTGTTTCGTCAGGTCGGAATCAACCAGGCAAGACTCGCGACGCCGACCAGTCCGATTACAAACGCCGTGACTGGCGCAGTGATTACAACTAATACTCCGGCGAATGCAGCCTTGCGCGCCCCCTTCCAGGGCGTAAGTATCAATGGCTTTTTCCAAAATCAATCGACCGCCGACTCAAAATACGATTCGCTTCAGATGAGTTTGAACAGACGCTTCGCCAACGGGCTGCAGTTTTTGGCGTCCTACACTTTGGCGAAATCGACTGACAATGCTTCAGGGCAGGGCGGTGGGCCAGGCGCGGGTGGCGTGTTGAATCCGGGCGCCGTCGGAGAGACCAGTCCGATTCTCGGTAACCAATTAGACTACAACGCCAATCGTGGGCGCTCTGATTTTGATCGCAAGCATCGTTTCGTATTTAGTGCGCTCTACGATTTGCCGACACCAAAATTTGCGCGCGAATCCCAAGCCGGTAAATTGCTGCTCGGCAATTGGCAACTCGCCAGCATTGTTACCTCGATGTCGGGCTTGCCCATCGACATCGTCGACACGGGCGCCGGCTCACTCTATGGTCTATCGGGTGGAAGCTCGGCGCTGGCGCGTCCGAACCGCATCGGCGATCCGTTGAGCAATGTTCCCGCCGGCTTCTTCTTTAACCCGTTCGCATTTGCCAGGCCGGTGGTGGTCGCGGGCGGCGTCATACCCAGTTCGGGCGGGCTAGCCACGGCCGCAGCCGCCGGCACCGACATCGGCAACGTCAGTCGTAATCTTCTCCGTGGTCCACATCAAAACAATATCGACTTCTCCGTAATCAAACGCTTCCGCTTTTTGGAAACTAAGAGCATCGAGTTTCGTACGGAGTTTTTCAATCTCCTCAACACGGTGAACTACGCTAACCCAATCAGCGATCTGAATGCAGTTCCCGCGACTGTGCTGATCAATGGTGTGGTAACGCCTAACATCAATCCAACCACGGGCCAGATCATCGATCCGGGCAGATTCGGCAAGATCATTTCGGCCAGCAGTAATCCGCGGTTAATTCAATTCGGACTCAAGTTCAATTTCTAGGGAGGCTGCAATGTCACGTGCCCCTCGGCAGCAAGTCGCTTTGAAGGTGACGAGAGAGGCGCGAGGGCGCGTGCCTGGCGACGGCATTGAACTCAACTTCGGCTACTGGCCGGGGCGGGGTGGCCCAGTGGTTGCGCTCCATGGACTGACGGCTTCTTACGTCAACTTCATCGGTATTGCCGAGCGTCTGGAAGGAAGACGTCCGTTGTTTGCGCCCGACTTGAGAGGTCGCGGCGATTCGGATAAACCCGCCGGACCTTACGGCCTGGACCAGCACGCCCGCGATGTGGCTGCCGCGATGCGCGCGCTCGATCTCGGACCCAGCGTTATCGTGGGCCATTCGATGGGGGCCTTCATCGCCACCGCCCTGGCGGCGCAAAATCCGGAATTGGTAGCGGGTCTGATCTTAATCGACGGCGGCTATCTGCTCGATATGCCCGCCGGAGCCGATGCCGATCAGGTGCTTGACACAGTGCTCGCGCAGCGAATTTCGCAGCTTCAGGAAACTTATCCGTCGCGTGAAGTCTACCGGGAATTTTGGCGTGCTCGCCCAAATTTTCCGGCCGCGGATTGGGGACCATGGACCGAGGCGTTTTTAAACTACGAGGTCGGCGGTGAAGCTCCGTTGCTGCGTCCGAAGGCATCGGAAGCGGCGGTGCGTTTTGATGTGGCGGAAAGTTTTAAGAAGTCTGAAATCACAGCGCGCCTCAAATCTCTGCGAGTGCCCGTGATGTTGCTGCGTGCCGCCACCGGCTTTGCCCTCGATCGACCGCCACTGATTCCTGACTCCGCAGTGGACCAGATGCGCGCTTTTCTTCCGATCCTCCAGGATGAGATGATCCCGGGGACGACGCATTACACAATAGTACTGGGCGAGCGCGGCGCCTCGAGAGTGGCTGACGTGATAGATGAATTCAGTAAGCGCTGCGAGTCGCAGTTGGGATAGTTAGGTGAGACGCGATGCTCAACCAGTCCGCACAGCGGACGAATGACAGTAGCCCAGCACTTCCAGTGCTGGGTTCAATACGCGTCACGACCTTAGTCCGCATGCGGACGAATGATGTTTTCTTTTTCCGGAACGCTTGTCCCGGTTTTCAGTCGCCCGTTTCACGGGCTGGGATTTTCTATTGATGGTTATCCCAGCACTCGAAGTGGCTGGGCTATTTTCACTCGTCCGCTACGCGGACTGGGATTGATGTTCCGCAGCGCTGAGCGAAAGCCGAAGGACACTTTGAGTGTTAAGCTCGTCGAAACACATCACGATCTTATTGGCGTTGTTGGCAAGTCTCTTGGTAATTCCGCATACGGCGAATGCGGGTCAGTGGGTGAGTGGCAGCGTGACTAACTCCTCAGGCTCGCGGAATTATGCCTTGTGGGTTCCTTCAAGTTATGACAAACGCCGACCCACTGCTCTCGTTATGCTGTTGCACGGCTGCATGCAGACGCCGCAAGACGTGGCGGCAATCTCCGGCATGAACTTAGTGGCTGAGAAGAATAATTTCCTCGTGGTCTATCCCGAACAGACCAAAGAAGCCAATCCGTTGCGATGCTGGAACTGGTTTGACGCGCGCCACCAGGAACGCGACTCGGGCGAACCGGCATTGCTTGCGGCTATCGTCCAACACGTCGGTTCAACTCACAACGTCGACGCTCGTCGCGTCTACGTCGCCGGGATTTCCGCGGGTGCGGCGATGGCGGTTGTGATGGGCGCCACCTATCCCGAAGTTTTTTCCGGAGTCGGCGTGATGGCCGGCCTGGCGTATAAGGCAGGCACGACGGTCGAGACCGGCCTCGCGGCTATGAAACAGGGTGGACCAGATCCAAAACAACTAGGCGAGCTGGCATTCAAAACCATGGGCGCGCGTGGTAAGTCCGTTCGCCGTATGCCGGTGATTGTCTTTCATGGTGATTCTGATCCTTACCTTAACCCGGTCAACGCCGATCAGGTGATCGCGCAGTGGGCGAAGACCAACGATTATCTCGACGACGGTAAAGACAACGACAGTGTAAAGTCTGAACCAGCACGTACATTTGAAGAATCTGTTCCCGGAGGCCACGACTACATTCGCCATATCTATGGCGATCGCTCCGGTCGGCTGTTGCTGGAAAAGTGGATCGTCAAAGGATTGGGACACGCCTGGTCGGGCAGTCCTGCCGCTACACCGTTTGCCGATCCGAAAGGCCCGAACGCCAGCGCAGAGATGTGGCGGTTCTTTGCCGAAGCAGCCTCGGGTTCGCGTTTACCCGAACCGAAAGCAGCAAAGCCGAAGGGGAAGGTGGGATGAATATTGGCGCCCTGCTTCCAAGACATGCTCGCTACCGTCCCGAGCATACTGCGATTGTTTTCAACGAACAGCGGCTGAGCTTTAGTGAGTTCAACGGGCGCGTCAATCGTCTTGCGAATGCCTTGCTGAATCTGGGCCTGGCCAAGGGCGACAAGATCGCTACCATCCTTCCGAACTGTTTGG
>DASYMB010000311.1:0-3711 GCA_036009285.1 Pyrinomonadaceae bacterium
AGCCGGCCTGATTCAGTATTATCAGCATGCCCTCGGTAAGCATCATCATTCCCACTTGCAATCGGCCGCAACTTTTGCCGCGCGCCGTTGAGAGCGCGCGAACAGCGGGTACCGACGTTGAAATTATCGTCGTTGATGATGCGTCTCAGGATGAAACCGCTGCGGTTTGCGCTCAGCTTCCCGGCATCACTTACATTCGTCTCGAGCGCAATCAGGGCGTGGCCGGTGCACGCAACCTGGGCATCCTGGCCAGCACCGCGGAGTTTGTCGCTTTTTTGGACGACGATGATTTGCGCTTACCCGGTTCTCTTGATCTACAGGTAACCAAACTTGCCGCTGCTCACCAGGTTGGATTTGTTTGCGGCGCAATGCTGATTGCCGATCAAAACTATCGACTGACGGGCGAAGTTTCGTCGCCGTCAAAGGTGGGGGAAGATGCTTTTTGGCAACTCCTGGAGCTTGATTTTCCGGTCATGCCATTGAGCGTGGTCTTTCGCAAGCGATGCTTTCTGAGCGCCGGCTTGCTAAATCGTCGTATTTCGGGAATCGATGATTGGGACATTCTGGTTCGCATCGCTGAGTTGTTTCCGGTCATGACAATGTCAGAAGCTGTGGGGATCTATCGTCAACCAGCACCATGGTCAGGACAAGGATCGTCAGTTCAATCTGGCCAACTTGCACGAGCGGCAAGACATCAGTTGCAACTCTTCGCGCTGCCGCGAGTAAAAGCTCTTTCCCGGTCTCAGCGCCAGGCGATTCGCCGGCGAACTATCAATAGGGTTGCCGACACTTTGCTCTGGAGTGCCTGGAGAAGTTTGCCCCAAAAAGAATTTGGCTTCGCGGCCGCCAACATCATGACGGCCCTGCGCCTTAATCCTTTGCGCGCGGTGCGTCCCGCTGTTTTTCGCAGGGTGGGAAAAACACTTAAAGATCGTTTAGCTATGAGGGATTCAGATCCGAGTGGTTTGAAGTCGCCAATTGCCTAGCTCAGGACTATGGCTTAACAACTGATTCGATGTCGCTAACCAGCATCATTGTCACAACGCATAACCGTCCACACTTGCTGCGCCGCGCTGTCGAAAGTGCGTTCGCTGCTGGAACCAACGTCGAAGTGGTCGTCGTCGATGATGCTTCAACTGACGAGACTGCCGCACTCTGTAGAGAATTGACCGCGATCAAATACGTTCGAGTCGATCGCAATCAGCGTGTGGCTGGAGCGCGCAACTTGGGCCTGCTGGTCTGCTCTGGAGAGTACATTACGTTTCTTGACGACGATGATGTGCGTTTGCCCGGCTCCCTCGAAGGTCAGATCAGGTTGCTTGAAGCGAACGCTGAAGCTGGATTGATTTACGGACAGGCTATCCTGGTTGATCAAACTGGCAAGTCAACGAATCAAAGCTACCCGCGTGTCTGCCCTCAAGGCGACGTGCTTTGGGAGTTGCTGCGCCAAAATTTCATTCCTTGTGGTACCGCGGTATTTCGGCGTTCGTGTCTTGACCGCATTGGCCTGCTCGATCAAAGTCTCGCTGGACTTGACGACTGGGATTTCTGGATACGAATCGCGGAGCTTTATTCAATCCTTGCCTTGGAAGAACCCGTGCTGTGGTGGCGGCAGTCAACGCCGGCGTCGCTGCAAGGAACCTCGGCTGCGGACCTGATTGTTTCGCGGAGTGTTGAGCAATTCCTGGAAACCTGGCAAAACCTGCCCAGGGTCGCGAGCGCTTCGCGAACAATGAAACGCAATGCGTGGCGCCGCTTTTCGATAAATATGTGCGCGCACCTTTCTTATCAAGCCTTGCGCGCGCTGCGAGATCGCCAGCTAGTTCAGGCAACAAGAAATCTCTTCGCTTTGGTACATCTGGTTCCTGCGGCAATGCTGCGCCTGTTATGAATAAAAAATGCGCATAGTCCTTTGTAAAGGTCAGGTGCTTGGTCCGATCAGCGGTGCGGATGAAACGCTCGTAACCTACGCTGTTCAACTGCAGAAAGCCGGACACTCAGTCTCGGTGTTGCTCATGTACCGTTCTGCCGAGAACGATCCATACGCACAACGACTGTTAGACGCGAAGGTCCCGGTGGCGTGGATCGCGTCGAAGTTTGCACACCGATCCCTGGACACCGCCCGCAAACTCGGACGCAAGCTCCTGGGGACATTTCCGTCTTCAAAGCAAATCATCAGAAATGGCGGACAACGTGTGGTGACTGGTATGGCCGGCCGCAACTACGAGCAGTGTCGGGATTATCTCAAGCAACAAAATGCCGACTTGATGCACATCATCACGCCCGATCCAAGCGCGATGGTCATGATTCGCGCTGGTCACGACGCTGGGGTGCCGGTCATTTATCAGGAACTGGGATTGCCCTACCACCCGCCTGACTTCGCATCCTATTATCGAGAGTTCACCAGCGTGCTGCCGCTCTGCAGCGAGGTTGCGGCACTCTCGCCTAAACTCGTTGAGTACTGCCGCGAGACTTTGCCTATTTCAATCCGCATCTCGGTATTGCCGATCATGTCGGAAGAAATAACCAACGGCAGTAGTGCGCCGCAGCAAACTAATGGACACGTTAAGTTTGGCTTCGCCGCGCGCCTGGAAGAACTGAAAGGCCCAAGGGTTTTGATGGAGGCGTTTGCCGCCACCCGCGATCACGTGCCGGGCGTACGCTTGAAGCTTGCCGGTGAAGGTTCGGAGAGGAAAGAGGTGGCTGCAATGGCGTGGTCACTTGGCTTCGCCGACCACTATGATTACATCGGTATTTATAATCGTCCTGATGAGAGAACGTCGTTTATGCACGACCTCGACGTTTTCGTCATGCCATCGTTTACCGAAGGAACCCCCAATAGCATTGTTGAAGCGATGGCAAACGGGAAACCAATTATTGCCTCGGCGGTCGGCGGGATTCCCGACATGATCGATCACAATTCCGGCATTCTGGTGCCGCCAGGCGATCCTCGAGCGCTGGCAAAAGCAATGATCGCGCTCGCCAAAGATCCTGAACTGCGCCGGCAGATGGGCGACGCGGCGCTTAGGCGTTATCGAATGCTGTTTTCCCCCGGTGCCGTAATGCCCTTGATGTTGGAAACGTATGCGCGCGTTGCGGGGGGAGCGCGGCCACGTGAATGTGTTGAGGCGAACTTGAGTTCTCATCCGTGGAGCAGTTTTCACTAATTGGCATGCTCCCACTGACGGCGTAGCGTTGCGGCAGTCCTACCTTGTTCAATTCTGTCCCAGCGCCGGGCACTATGGGGACGGTTCTGGATGTGCGGCGAATTGGCGGTGGAGTCAGCGAGGTCGGCGTAGAGCATTGGTTGCTTCGAAGCGGACGGCGCCGCCAGCCAGAGTAACCTTCGCTAAGGGTCTGTAAGGAGTTCGATGTTCCATGGCCAAGACTCGGCTGTTGGGTCACGAGGCAGCCGGAAAATCTATGAAGCAACCTTGCGTGCCGAATTGTCTGTTGGGAAGGTGAGCGATTCTTAACTATTCTAAGTCTATGCGCTAGAGTATTTCGCACTCACAAGGAAAAGTCCGCAATAAGTCCGCAATTGACGAAGGGCCGTTTTGTAAGTTCTTTATCGATGCAACCTATAGACGAGTGCTCTGTTGCTGAGCCAAGCGGGCATATGTTTTGGTTAACTTGCTCATGATACAGCAACTTGCTGTATTTTCAACGGCTTAACGCCTGCCTCAGTTATTCCCGCCGTTCCCGATGTTC
>DASYMB010000312.1:0-3212 GCA_036009285.1 Pyrinomonadaceae bacterium
GTTGAGAAAGTAAGTTTTCAAATTCACTTCCGAAAAATCCTTGAACAGCTCGCGCGCTTCCTTCCGGGAATAAACTCGCGCGAGGGGATTGCCCGCGCCGTCAGTGTTCTGGCTAAGAAACTCGACCGGCTTAAGATACGATTTCTTTTCAGTCTTCAGAAGCCTTGCATGCTCGTGCAGCGACTCAATGGGTTCACCGGTAATTCGATGAACGAGTTTTACGCCCGGCCCCCACTTTAGCAAATGCGCTCCGACTCGCCGCAGCACGGAAATGTTAACGCGATAATTATATGAGCCGCGATGATAGAGCATCACTACCGCGCGGCCACCCGGACGCAGCACGCGATGAATTTCCCGGATAGCTTTTTCAGTCTCCGGGGTGTGATGCAGAACACCGTGCGAGTAAACCAGATCAAAACTCTCGTCTGCGAAGTCGAGGTTTTCCGCGTCTGCGGTTTGCAACTTGCCCGGAAGACTGAACAACTCAAAACGCCGGCGCGCTAGCTCAACTGCGGCTTCGGTTAGATCGACGCCAGTGTAATCAGCACCGGCTTCTGCAAACTGCGCCCCGTCTGTTCCGAGTCCACAACCAATTTCCAACATCTGCAAGCCGCGCGCACCGGCGAAGTCTGCCGCAGTGGGAATGTGCCACTCCTTAGTGTAGCGATGCGCTTCGACGAGTTCGTAAAAACGGCGCGTGCCCGCCGCCGCGTCGGCAAACTTCACCCCGCAGGGATTCGCCTGCCAAAAAGCGCGCACTCGTTCCTTGAGATTTTTATTTGGATTGGCCATGCGAAGACTAGCCGAAAGGATAACAAAAACGGCGGGTAGTAGTCCCGCGCGGCTTTGCCGCCTGATGTGCGGAAGGCCTACGGCCTTCCCGTGAGATGAATGACTTTTCTTGAGGCTATGCCTCGGCCTTTGAGGCGTAGCCTCAGATAAAACTACCAACCGCCGGAAAGGCACAGCCTTTCCGCACATCAGGCGGCGAAGCCGCGTCCGAAAGAGTAGTGCAAGGTCAATCCACTCTTTGCAACTAAGTTATCGTTTACTTCACAACTGAAAGGATTCGTTCGATCAACTTCGGATCGTCGGGCAGCAGTCCTGACTTCGGCAGGCGCGGCGTGAGCGTGGCCCAGTTCTTATCCATCGCAAACACTTTGCGAAACAGCGGCAGCGATTCATCCACGCGTCCCATGTTTACCAGCGCGACGGCGTGCCAGTAGATCATCTCGGCGCTGTCAGGCACCAGCTTCTCCGCCGCGCTGTATTCGCGCAGCGCGCCTTCGTTATCCTTCTTCTCCACCGCCAGATCGCCGGCGTTCATGTGGTTGTAAGCACGCTGGAGCGTTACGAGGCGGCGCAAGTCCTGTAACGGCTCGGAACTATCGTCAACGCGGAGATCGAAGATTCGATCTTTCCAGGCCTGCCCGGTTGGTTTTCCGGTAACGACAACGAGAGCTGCAGATTGTCGTCCGCGAATATCGCCACCGACTCCCTGGGCTGCATCGAGGGCCGCGAGCATGCGATCGGCCAGATCGCCTTTCGTGTTTTCAAACGCCTGGGCCATCGCGGGCCAGACCTTGTCGTTGAGCATCAAATTCGCCTGCACCGAAAAGTTTTTGCCGACGATATGGCCCGCCGCGTAGATATCGTTTTTGCCGGTCCAGGCGTCGAGGCGTCCCTGCGAATCAATCATTGCTACCTGTCGCACGTCGCGGCCTTCATCACCCGCAAGCAAAGACCGCAGCGCCTCTGGTCCACTCTTGCCGCTGCGCATGAGTTCCAAACCGAGCTTGCCGTAGCTGGGATCCACAAACGACTGCGTAGCCACCGCGCCCACGCCAGCTTCGGCCCACGGCACTATCGATCCAACCGAAAACCAATGAGACTGCACGGCCACGCCGAGCTCGCCGGTTGCCGGATCGCGCGCAACGATAGAAAACGTATGAACCGGACGCGTTGGAGTAATAAACTTCTCACGCGCCGTTCTGGCTTGTTGCGACTGGAAATCTGGAGCTGTGACAACGAGTAGGAGTAAAGCGAAAAGTAAACGCATGATGAGTCTCCTGTCGGCTCGAATGTTTACGCTATGGTTGAAGGTTGGCTGCGTCCACGCGTCGTTCGATCGAAGTCGCTGTCGAAACTGACAATCGTCAAATCGTGCTTCATCGCCAACGCATATTGGTAAGCATCATCAAAATCGAGGTTAAAGGTTACGGAGTGATCGGCAACGGCTTCCATTTCATGAGCTTTGAGCAAAGCGATGGTGGTGCCAGCCTGTGTCACCATGTCAGAAAGAAATCTACGAAAGGTATTTACTCTATTCCGTTTGAGCAGTATGACCCCGATGGAGTGAAGCGAAAAGTCGGAGATAAAGAAATCGTGCGCGTCTATTTTGGCGAGTAACGTCTTTGCGTCATTAGCGCGGGCTTGTTCGAGGAGCACTTCCAGGAAGATGTTGGTATCAAGAAGCAGTTTCATTCGACTTCGGTACGCCAGCGAGTGATCTCGTGCTGCAGGTCAACCGAAGTATAATCGTCGCGCATGTCTTTGAGGGCGCCCGCCCAATCAAACTGGGGTTTTCGGCGCGTGGTCGAGCGCTTTTTTTCGAGCAGGAACTCCACAAAATCCAGCACCTCCGCTTGTTGACCCGGAGCTAGCTCGTTGACCATCTCAGTGATGGACTTAACGTATTCTTTCATGGGCCAATGATAACATGGAAGGTGCTACCTCTTCGTGGTCAAATGGGAAACGGATACAGCCGTGTGTTGCGAAAGATCCAAAAAGAAATAATGACAACGAACAACACCCAGATGTATTTGGCGTTCAGCCGGTTTGCCTTGAGTGGACGGCCCGTTACAGCCGCCGTGGTGTAGCGCACCAGTGCGTAAAGCAGAAACGGCAGTGACAAGACCATGAGGGGATTGAACTCAAAGGCCGATACGACGTCGCCATGTAACAGGCGGTGGAGTCCGCGCGTACTGCCGCAACCTGGACAAGTGAATCCTGTTAGCGTGCGAAACGGGCAGGCGGGAAAGAAACCCGTTTTGCCCGGCTCAAAGATGAAAAGATAAGTAGCTCCGACCGCCAACGTTAACCAAACGAGCAGCGCGGTCAAACGCCTGCGAACTGTCTCATCGAATCTCATGAGACTGCTAAACTAACATGGGAATATCTGACAGGAAATCGGGGGAGATCATTGCGTTGGT